>JAHEJE010000091.1 GCA_024639035.1 Alphaproteobacteria bacterium | reverse complement strand
GGTGATGCTGGCACTGGCGGGTCTGGCCGGGGGACTGACGCGGACGGCCGGTGTCGTCTTCATCAGCGGTCTGGTGATCTATATGTGGACCCTGATGTCGCGCGAACGCAAGGCAACCGCGGTGGCGGCGGCGCTGGCCGGAGAGGAAATAGAGCCTTTCGACGTGCGGTGTCCTAAGTTCTGGATCAGCCTGGGGCTGACGGTACTGGGCACCGGGGCGGCGATCTATGGCGGCAAACTTCTGGTCGAAGGGTCAGTGGAACTGGCCGCGCTGTGGGGCATCAGCGAGGAGGTCATCGGTCTGACGGTGGTCGCCATCGGCACTTCGCTGCCGGAACTTGCGACCTCGGTGATTGCCGCTCTGCGCAAGCACCCCGAGCTCGCACTGGGCAATGTGCTGGGCTCGAACGTGTACAATGTTCTCGGCATCGGCGGCGCGACGGCGGCGGTGGCGCCGTTTGAGATTTCGCCGCAGTTGATGAGCGTCGATATTCCGCTGATGATCGGTGTGTCGCTGTTGATGATCGTTGTTGCCGCGATCTGGAGAGGCATAAACCGGTGGACTGGCGCCGGCTTTCTTATCGCCTATATGGCCTATGTGCTGATCCTGCTGGGCTAGAAATTGTCTTTGCGCCGACGAATTTCGGCGAACACTTCGGCATCGCTTTCTTTGACCATGGCAAGATGGGCGCGGATGGCCGGATCGCCTGGACGCAGGAACGGGTTGGTCGCCAGTTCCGCGCCGATTGTCGTCGGCACCGTAGGTGTGCCGCTGGCGCGCAGTTCGTCGATCTGTTCGGCACGAGACTTCAGCACGGCATTTGCAGGGTCGACGCTCAGGGCGAAGCGGGCATTGGCCTGGGTGTACTCGTGGCCGCAATAGACTGTGGTGTCCGCCGGCAGGGCACGAAACTTGGCAAGCGAATGCCACATCTGATCCATCGTGCCTTCAAACACCCGGCCGCAGCCGAGGGTGAACAAGGTGTCGCCGGCGAATACCAGGCGGTCATCGACAAAGTGGTAGGCGATGTGCCCGATGGTATGGCCTGAGGTGTCGAATATCTGGGCCACATGGCCGGCGAAATCGTAGGTGCCGCCATCGTCGACCATAACGTCGATGCCGGGAATGCGCGATGCATCGGCGCGGTTGCCGACAACGGTGGCGCCGTAGCGCGACTTCAGGGTCGGTATGGCACCGGTGTGGTCGGCATGATGGTGGGTAACCAAAATATGGCTGAGCGACCAGCCGTTTCTGTCAAGCGCAGAGACGATCGGTGCTTCCTCCGGTGCATCGATGCTGGCGGTGGCGCCGGTTGCCGGGTCGTGGATCAAGACACCGTAGTTGTCACTCAAGCACTCGAACAGATCGATCTTCAACTCTGCCATTCGTTCAACTCCGTGGTGCGATGCTAATGGAATATTGCCTCTTCATGGCATAGGCTTGGGGCGCAAGACAATCAGCAAAGAGGATCGGCGGCCACACATGGACGTCATTGACCTGAAAGAATTCTATGCCAGCCCGCTGGGCCAGGTCGCACGGCGGCTGATCGCGCATCGCATCATGACGCGCTGGAAGGGGCTGACCGGGGCAACGGTTCTCGGGCTGGGGTACGCCTTGCCGTACCTCGAGCACTGGCGTGCCAGGAGCGATCGACTGTTTGCCTTCATGCCGGCCCGACAGGGGGTCATGCACTGGCCGGCGGGCGGTCCTTCGGCTACGGCGCTTGTCGATGAAACCGAACTGCCGCTCGACGATGCCTCTGTCGATCTCGTGCTGGTGGCGCACGGCCTGGAGCTGACCGACTATCTGCCCGACATGCTGGGCGAGCTGTGGCGGGTGCTGTCGCCGCAGGGCAGGGTGCTGTTCGTCGTGCCCAACCGGCGCGGCATGTGGGCCCGGTTCGACCATACGCCGTTCGGCCACGGGCGGCCGTTCTCGCGTCAGCAGTTGACGCGTATCCTGAAAGACGCGCAGTTTTCACCGTCCGGTTGGGCACACAGTCTGTTCATGCCACCGGTCAACCAGCGCATCGTGCACAGATCGGCAACCGCAATGGAGCGTGCCGGGCTGTGGGTGTCGCCGGGGTTTTCCGGGGTCATCATGGTTGAGGTGACAAAGCAGGTGTATGCCATTTCACAGGCTCGGCGCGCGCGCCAACTGGTGCCCGACCTGAAACCTCAGATCCTACCAGCCCCGGCGTTTGAGGCCCACGACACGACGTTCTGAGCCGTCATCGGTCCCGGTTTGCTTTGATTTTCCCGGCGGCTATCAATATGACATTAGCCAGGAAAGTTCTCAGGACAGGTTCAGCGATGGATGCCGATCCCAACAGCATGCCGGATCTCGGCGACATCAGGCGCGAGATCGACGAGATCGACGGGCAGTTGCTGGCGTTGCTGCAACGTCGGTTCGTGGCCAGCGAGCGGGTGCGGATTGCCAAGCTGGCGTTTGGTGAGGCAAGCGGTACACCGCTGCGTCCGGCACGCGAGGCACGCTTGATACGGCGCCTGATTGCGGCGCGCAGGGATCCCCTGCCGCTCGGTGTCATGGTTGGCGTATGGCGCCATATCATTGCCGGTTCGATCCTGGTTCAGGCTGCTGCCAGCGTCAACATGACTGCGGAAACGGCAGCCGATGGCGATCTGCGCGAAATGCTGAGCGGCCATTTCGGCAGCATGCCGCTGGCGGTGCATGACGGCATCGAGGCGGTGCTGGCCGCCGTTGCCGACGATGCCATGGCGCTGGCGGTGTTGCCGGTTGAAGGTAACTGGCTCAGGCATCTGGATGAAACCGGCAATGGTGTTCTCGCGGTCACCGGCACGTTGCCGTTTCTGTCGCGCAATCCAAGCCCGGAACTGCTGATGGTCAGCCATGCGACGTCGGCGGCGACCGGCGAGGACGAAACGCTGGTACTGACCAGCGGGCGGTTGCCGCGCGATTTCACGCCGACGCCGTTGTGGCGGGCAAAGCTCAACGGCGGCGAGTGGCTTACCAGCCTGCCTGGCTATCTGTCGCTCTCCGAGATGCCGCTGGTGTCGCTGACCCACGGCAACGACGATCTTGCCTTGCGCATCGTCGGACGTTATCCCAGCCCTATTGCCATCGACTGACGGAACCGATCCGATGTCCGCCATTCCCAAGCCGCAACCCGGCATCCTCGATATTTCGGCTTACGTGCCGGGCAAGAGTTCGGCTCCGGCCGGGGTCAGGCTGCACAAGCTGTCGTCCAATGAATCGCCACTCGGGCCGAGCCCGGCGGCGATGGCGGCCTATGGCAAACAGGCGGTCAACCTGCATCTCTACCCAGACGGTGCGGCCAGCAAATTGCGCGACGCAATTGCGGCCCGCTACGGCCTCAACGCGGATCGTATCGTGTGCGGCGCTGGCTCCGACGAACTGCTGGAATTGCTGGCGCGGGCCTATCTCGGCGCCGGCGATGAGGCAGTCTATACGCAATACGGTTTTCTGGTCTACCCGATCGCCATCAAGGCCAGTGGCGCGACGCCGGTGGTCGCGATGGAGGTCGACAATACCGCAAACGTGGACGAGATCATCAAGGTGCTCAGCCCGCGTACCCGGATGGTGTTCCTGGCCAATCCGAACAATCCGACAGGCACCTATCTGCCGTTCGACGAGGTGCGACGATTGCATGCAGAACTCAGTCCGGACTGCCTGCTGGTGCTGGATGCGGCCTATGCCGAATACGTCAAGCGCAACGACTATGAAGCCGGCGTCGAGTTGGTCGGCACGATGGACAATGTCGTCATGACGCGGACTTTTTCGAAAGCCTATGCGCTGGCCGGCCTGCGGCTGGGGTGGGCCTATTGCCCGGCCCATGTCGCCGATGTGCTGAACCGGATCCGCGGTCCGTTCAACGTCTCGTTGCCGGCCATTGCCGCCGGAGTTGCAGCGGTTGAAGACAGCGCACATCTTGAGCGGACTGTGCAGCACAACGAAACCTGGCTGCCGCGGGTTGCCGAAGACATCGCAAGGCTCGGCCTGAAGGTGACGCCCAGCGTCGGCAATTTCGTTTTGATTTCGTTTGACAGCCCGGCGACTGCTGGGGCTGCGGATGCATTTCTCAATTCGCGCGGGCTGGTGTTACGCCAGGTCGCTGCCTACGGTCTGGCCAATGCCTTGCGGATGTCGATTGGAACCGAGGAGGCCAATGTTGCGGCGGTTGCGGCTTTGAAGGACTTTCTAGGACAGGCAGGCTAGCACCATGACCCAGCCGATGTTTGAACGTGTGGCGTTGATCGGCCTTGGCCTGATTGGGTCCTCTCTAGCCCATGTCATGCGGCGCGAGGGGCTGGCGGGGCACATTGCCGGTCACGCCCGCAGCGCCGCGACACGCGATGTCGCCGAAAGGCTTGGGTTTGCCGACAGTGTGCATGCCAAGCCAGCCGATGCTGTGCGCGGTGCCGATCTGGTCATGCTGTGCGCGCCGGTCGGGGCAAATGCCTCGCTGGCCGAGACAATCAGCGACCACCTGGCGCCCGGGGCCATCCTGACCGATGTCGGATCAGTCAAGGCAGCGGTGGTTCGCGATGTCCTGCCGCATGTGCCCAAAGGTGTACATTTCGTTCCGGGGCATCCGATCGCCGGCACCGAACAGTCGGGGCCCGAAAGCGGTTTTGCCGAATTGTTCGAGCATCGCTGGTGTATCCTGACGCCACTGGACGATAGCGATGCCGATGCTGTCGCCCGGTTGCGGCTGTTCTGGGAAGCGTGCGGCTCGAACGTCGATATTATGGATGCCGAACACCACGACAGGGTGCTGAGTGTCACCAGTCATCTGCCGCAGCTCATCGCCTACAACATCGTTACCACCGCCGCCGACCTCGAGGAGGTCACGCAGCAGGAAGTGATCAAATATTCGGCTGGCGGGTTTCGCGATTTCACCCGTCTGGCGGCCTCCGATCCGACCATGTGGCGCGATGTTTACCTCAACAATCGCGAGGCGGTGCTGGAGCTGCTCGGGCGGTTTTCGGAAGACCTGTCGGCGCTGCAGCGGGCTATTCGCTGGGGCGACGGCGAAACGCTGTTTTCGACCTTCGAGCGCTCGCGTGACACCCGCAGACGGATCATCGAGGCCGGTCAGGACACGGCTGAGCCCAACTTCGGCCGCGAGGATTAGGATAGCGTCGGCTGATCCGGCTGTTTGTCCCGGGGTCGGCATGATGGCAGCAGCGGATCATAGCGCTGGCACAAGATGTCGGCTGATTGGCGCACGACCTCGGAGATTTGCTGGAGCTGTCCGGCAAGAGGGCTCGTCTTGCGCCAGATCATGCCGATGGTTCGAGACGGCTGCGGGCTGGCAAAGCGTGCGATCGAGACAGAAGCCGAACGGGTTTCCACCGGCACGGCCATTTCCGGGATCAGGGTCACGCCGATGCCGGCACTGACCATCTGCACCAATGTCGACAGCGAACTGCCGTCCAGCAACTCACGCGGAAGCGCTGAGTGCATGTTGCAGAACGACAGCGCCTGATCACGAAAACAATGCCCCTCCTCGAGCAGCAACAGCCTCATTTCACGCAACGCCTCGACGTCAGGCACCGGCTTTTCGGCGTCTGCGCCAGGCCGCACCAGCATGAATTCCTCGCTGAACAAAGCCACCTCGTGCAACGACGGTTCCGATACCGGCAAGGCGACGATTGCTGTGTCAAGCCGGCCGTCGGCCAATTCCTGCAGCAGCTTTGCGGTCTGGGTTTCGCGGACATGTATGTCGAGAGCGTCGTGCAGGCGTGTGAGCTTGCCGATGATGATCGGCAGGAGGTAGGGCGCGATAGTGGGGATGACACCAATCCGCAACCGCCCCACCAGACGGTCCTGGGCGGCGCGGGCGAGGTCTGCCAGATCGTTGACCGAACGCAGGATATCGCCGGCGCGCAGGGCAAACTCCTCACCGAAGTTTGTCAACCACACCCGGCGCGACCGCCGCTCGAACAAGGCGATGCCGAGAGCCTCCTCAAGCTCCTTGATCTGCATCGACAGAGCCGGCTGGGAAATTGTGCATGCCTCAGCGGCCCGACCGAAATGGCCATGGCGGGCCAGGGCCTCGAAATAGCGAAGTTGTTTGAGGGTCAATTTTATCATAAGGCAATATTATCATATTGATCAGAAAATCAAACTTTTCCTAATATATAGTCTTTGCTATAGATGCTGTGACAGCGAGGAAGGCGAAGATTTCGAATTTGCTATTGCCCGACGAAGCCGCGGGCGGCAGCGAAGATTCACCATGCCGGGAACGTTTTGTCGCGCTGGCAACAAAACTATCGCCAATCTGGTGGAAACGGCTAGTCTTACCTCGGATTGCGGCCTTCGACGGGAACCCGGAACAGTCAACGCAGTTAGAATTGGAGAGAGAGATGGCAGGAAGAAAAGCAAAGAGTGCAGGCGGGTGCCCGGTCATGCATGGTGGCGCCACCAAGGCAGGTGCCGGCGCGCAGGCGAACAAGGACTGGTGGCCCAATCAGCTCAATCTGAAAATTCTTCATCAGCACTCGGCCAAGAGCAACCCGATGGGCGATGGGTTCGATTATGCCAAGAAATTCAAGAAGCTCGATCTGAAGGCCCTGAAGCGGGACCTCTACAAGCTGATGACCGACAGCCAGGACTGGTGGCCGGCCGACTATGGACATTACGGCGGTCTGTTCATCCGTATGGCCTGGCACTCGGCGGGCACCTATCGCACGGGCGACGGGCGCGGTGGCGGCGGCACCGGCAACCAGCGCTTCGCGCCGCTGAACAGCTGGCCCGACAACGGCAACCTCGACAAGGCCCGCAGGTTGTTGTGGCCGATCAAGCAGAAGTACGGCAACAAGATCTCCTGGGCCGATCTGATGATCCTGGCCGGCAATTGCGCCATTGAATCGATGGGTGGCAAGACCTTCGGCTTTGCCGGCGGGCGTCCCGACATCTGGGAGCCGGAAGAAGATATCTACTGGGGTGCGGAAGACGAATGGCTTGGCGACAAGCGCTATTCCGGCGACCGCGATCTGGAAAATCCGCTTGCCGCAGTGCAGATGGGCCTGATCTACGTCAATCCGGAAGGCCCCAACGGCAAGCCGGACCCTGTGGCCTCGGGCCGCGATATTCGCGAGACCTTTGCTCGGATGGCAATGAACGACGAAGAGACCGTTGCGCTTACCGCTGGTGGCCACACCTTCGGCAAAATGCACGGCGCAGGCGATGCTGCCAACGTCGGGCCGGAGCCGGAAAGCGCCCCGATCGAGGCGATGGGCTTTGGCTGGCTCAGCTCCCACAAGAGCGGCAAGGGCCGTGACGCCATCACATCCGGTCTGGAAGGCGCCTGGACGGCCAATCCGATCAAATGGGACAACGGTTATTTCGACGTCCTGTTCAAATATGAATGGGAGTGCGTGAAGAGCCCGGCCGGTGCCTTTGTGTGGACGCCCAAGGACCTCAAGGAAGAGGACATGGCCCCCGATCCGGAAGATGCCAGCAAGCGGGTGCCGATCTTCATGTCGACCGCCGACATGGCGATGCGGATGGATCCGGCCTACGAGAAGATCTCGCGCCGCTTTCATGCCAATCCGAAAGAGCTCGCAGATGCCTTCGCGCGCGCCTGGTTCAAGCTGACCCACCGCGACATGGGGCCGAAATCGCGTTATCTCGGCCGGGAGGTGCCGAAAGAAGATCTGATCTGGCAGGACCCGATTCCCGCCGTCAACCACAAGCTGGTCGGCAACAAAGAGATCAAGGCACTGAAGCGGCAGATCCTCAGTTCCGGCCTGTCGATTGCCGATCTGGTGTTTACGGCGTGGGCATCGGCTTCGACATTCCGCGGTTCGGACATGCGTGGTGGCGCCAACGGCGGGCGTATTCGCCTTGCCCCGCAGAAGGACTGGGCGGCGAACGATCCGAAGAGATTGCGCAAGGTGCTTAAGGTGCTCGAGGAAATCCAGAACGACTTCAACGGCGCCAAGAAGGCAAAGAGAAAGGTGTCGCTGGCCGATCTGATCGTACTTGGAGGATGCGCCGCTGTCGAGAAAGCGGCCAAGAATGCCGGGCACGCTGTGAAGGTTCCGTTCTCGCCAGGTCGCATGGACGCTTCTGCCGACCAGACCGATGTCGAGGGCTTTGCAGCGCTTGAGCCGGCCGCCGATGGTTTCCGCAACTATCAAAAGGCTAAATTTGCGGTTTCCGGTGAAGAACTTCTGCTCGATAAGGCACAGTTATTGAACCTGACCGCACCAGAGATGACCGTTCTTGTCGGCGGAATGCGCGCGCTCGGCGCCAACTCTGGTGGCTCAAAGCACGGTGTCTTTACCTATCAGGCCGGTACGCTGAGCAATGACTTCTTCGTCAACCTGCTGGACATGGGTACGCAGTGGAAGGCGGCTTCGGATGATCCGGATGTGTTCGAGGGTCGTGACCGGGCATCCGGCGATGTCAAATGGACTGCGACCCGTGTTGATCTTGTCTTCGGTTCGAACTCGCAGTTGCGGGCCCTGTCTGAAGTCTACGCGCAGGATGACAACAAAAAGAAGTTTGTTCGCGAGTTCGTGGCCGCCTGGACCAAGGTCATGAATGCCGATCGCTTCGACCTTGCCTGATCTTCACTTGCCGGTCGTTGTCCGGCGCCGAGAAACTGCACGCATGTAGAGAACCCGAGGCGGCGTTTCACGAAAGAGTGAGGCGTCGCCTTTGGTGCTAGATCCTGACCCTAGAACAGTGGGGCGTGGCGACCGAGTTTTATGGGTCCCCAGTAGATGGTGCCATTCTTGAACCGCAGGTCGGCGGCAATGCCGTCCTCAGACTTGAACAACCCGAGCAAAGCGGACGCGGCACGGGCCTGTTTTTCTTTCACAACGCCTCGCGAGGTCAGTTCGGCGAACAGCTGGTCCGGATTCTTCAGTCGGGTTTTCAAGGAGCCGGTGATACTGCCCTGGCGGTCGATGGATGCCTGGCCTGAGGCGGTGGCGACGATGCCGTTAGAGCGTGCCTCAAGACTGTCGAGCGTGAAAATGCTTTGTGCCAGCGCTGCGGCGCGGGCGAGTTCGGCGAGGTTGCGATGGCCGCCGGGCGGCAGCTTGTCGATATTGGCCTGGGCCTCGATGCGGTCCACGGGAACACTCTGCAGTGTGTCGGGCAAAACAGCGACCGTGTTGGCATCGCCGGCAAGGTCAAAGCCGGGCCGTCCTTCGGCGGGGCGCAGGTGCAGGGCAGCGGTGCCAGCGGTCAGGAGTGTCACATCTGCCTGTCTGATGGTGAGATCCTTGATGCGGCTGGAGGCGATGGTGAAGCGGGCGTTCTTGAACTTCACGCCGGTGACCAGCGGAAGATGCTCAGCGGTGAGCGTGAGCGACTGACGTGAATTTGCGATTTCGCTTGGACCGGTCAGGCGGGCGATGATGTGGCTGGGGTTGTAAGCCTGGGCAAGAATGTCGAGTTTGGGCAGGCGCAGTATCGTGCCCTGGCGCTTCAGCCCGATTTCAGCGTCACGGCAGGTGAACATGATGCGGTAAGGATAGCCGCCCCATTCCTCCTGGGCGCAGGTGAGGCTGAAACGGTCGGCGT
>JAHEJE010000090.1 GCA_024639035.1 Alphaproteobacteria bacterium | reverse complement strand
CTTGAGCAGGCCGAGGAGTTCGGTGAGGTCGGTGCCGGCATCCAACTTGGCCCCAACGCCTTTAAGATGTTTGCCAGGCTCGGTATAACCGAGGCGATTGATGACCTAGCCGTGCGACCTAGCGCGCTGGTCATGCGCGACGGGCTGACCGGCGAGACGGTCATGGACCTGCCGGTCAACACGCCGCAGTTCGCCCGCCAGTTCGAATACCCCTACGCGGTGATCTACCGGCCCGACCTGCACAAGGTGCTGATCGATGCCTGCCGGTCACAGGCCGCGGTCGAGCTGCGCACCGGCGCCCAAGTGACCGGCCACATCGATCATGGCGACCGGATCACGCTCGACCTGCGTGACGGTGAGACATTGCAGGGTGCGGCCCTGATCGGAGCCGACGGCCTGTGGTCGCAGGTCCGCCGCCATGTGATCGGCGACGGCGAGCCAAGGGTCAGCGGCCACATCGCCTATCGGGCGGTGCTGCATGCCGATCAGGTGCCGGACATCAACCGCAGCGATGCGGTGGTGTTGTGGGCCGGGCCGCGGACGCACCTGGTCCACTATCCGCTGCACCGCGGTGAAATCTACAATCTGGTCGCGGTGTTTCATTCCGAACGCTATGAGGAGGGTTGGGATGTCTTCGGCGACACCGGTGAGCTTACCGAACGCTTCGCCGGCCAGCATGCGGGCGTCCGCGACATGCTCGACAAGATCGACGCCTGGCGGATGTGGGTGTTGTGCGACCGCGAGCCGGCGCGGCGGTGGAGTTCGGGCCGGGTGACATTGCTCGGCGATGCAGCGCATCCGATGCTGCAATACCTGGCACAGGGGGCGTGCATGGCGCTGGAAGATGCGGTGTGTCTGGCGGCCTGCGTGAGCGAACATGGCGATGACCACCGCCGTGCCTTCGAGGCCTATCAGTCGCGGCGTTATTTGCGCACGGCACGAGTGCAGTTGACGGCCCGGCTCTATGGCGATGTCTATCATGCGGCCGGCGCCACCGCCGACCTGCGGGCCCAGATGCTGGGCAACCGCCCGCCGGAGGCGGCATACCAAGGGATGAAATGGCTCTATGACGGCATTGATGATGATGGCGCACAGTGTCTTTAATGCCGCCGAATGGAAGGCACGATCATGACGCAGGAGCAAAAGGCGGAAACGGCGCGCGAGGCTTTTTATGCCCGCATCGATCCGCAGCACATGACGCCGCTGTGGTCGGTGATGAGCGGATTGATCACACCGAAGCCGCGCAGTAGGGCCGAGGCGCATATCTGGCACTACGGCGATGTTCGCCCGGCGCTGATGGAGGCCGGCGAGTTGATCACCGCCAAGGAAGCCGAGCGCCGGGTGCTCATTCTGGAAAACCCCGGTCTGCGCGGGCACTCGAAGATCACCACGTCGCTCTATGCCGGACTGCAACTGGTGCTGCCGGGCGAAGTTGCGCCGTGTCATCGCCACAGCCAGTCGGCCTTGCGGTTCGTGCTGGAGGGAAGCGGCGCGCACACCGCGGTGGGCGGAGAACGCACCCACATGCAGCCGGGCGACTTCGTGATCACGCCGAATTGGGCCTGGCACGACCATGGCAATGAAACCGGGGCGCCGATGGTCTGGCTGGACGGCCTCGACATCCCGCTGGTGCAATTCCTCGATGCCTCGTTTGCCGAGATGCTCGGCGCGGACGAACAACCGGTGTCGCGGCCGGCGGGCGATGCGATGGCGCGCTATGGCGACGGGCTGCTGCCGGTCGATTTCCAATCCACTTCCCGCACATCGCCGGTGTTTAACTACCCTTACGCCCGTTCACGCGAAGCTCTAGAAACCATGCGCCGGACAGATGAATGGGATGCCTGCCATGGCCTGAAAATGCGCTACGTCAATCCGGTAGACGGCGACTATGCGATGCCGACGATGGCGACGTTCATTCAATTGCTGCCCAAGGGTTTTCAAACCCGGGGATATCGCTCGAGCGATGCAACGGTGTTCGTCTGCGTCGAGGGGTCCGGGTCCACGACCATCGGCGAGGTATCCTTTGCCTGGGGCAAGAACGACATCTTCGTTGCGCCGAGTTGGCACCACCTGGCGCACCAGGCAAGCGAAGACGCGGTGCTGTTCAGCTATTCCGACCGGGTGGTGCAGGAAAAACTCGGCCTGTGGCGCGAAGACCGGGGCAACAACTGAGTTGGGACACTGCATGAGCTATATCATTCCGCCACCGAAACAACCATCGATCGCCGTAGCTGGACGTAGCGAACGGTTTGCCGTTCGGCGCATCTTCTGCGTCGGGCGCAACTATGCTGCCCATGCCCGCGAAATGGGCAAAGACCCGGATCGCGAGCCGCCGTTCTTCTTCACCAAGCCGGCCGATGCAGTGGTCGATGCGCCGTGTGCGATCCCCTATCCGCCGGAAACCCAAAACCTGCATTACGAGATCGAACTTGTCGTTGCCATCGGCAGGTCCGGCTTCAGGGTGCCGGCGGCCGATACCGGCGAGCTGGTGTTCGGCTATGCCGTGGGCCTCGACATGACACGCCGCGACCTGCAGCAGAGCGCCAAGGAGATGGGCCGGCCATGGGATTGGGGCAAGGCGTTCGACCACTCCGCGCCATGCGGTCCCCTGCATCTGAAGGCCGATACCGGCCCGATCACCGCGGGCCGGATCTGGCTCGATGTGGATGGCGCGCGCCGGCAGACCGGCGACATCGGCGATCTCATCTGGCCGATCGCGGAATTGCTGTCGCTGCTGTCGCACAGCATGCACCTGCGACCGGGAGACCTGGTGATGACCGGAACGCCGGCCGGCGTCGGACCGGTCGTGCCCGGCGAGCGGATCACCGGCGGTGTGGCCGGTCTTGGCGATATCGAGGTAACCATCTCGGTGCCAGAGTGAGAAATGGCGTTTAGCTGCTGGGCGTAATCTGTATAATGCGGTGCCATGCGGCTGGCGCAATGCCAAAACCAAAGACAAGAAAGATCATCGAGGGAGCAAGAACATGATCAAGAAACTGATTGCAACGGCGGCGGCGATTTCGTTTGCCGCCTCAACGGCCCTGGCCGCCGACAAGGTCAAGATCGGCGTCATCACCACCTTGACGACACCGGCAGCGGTGCTCGGCAAGGAGCAGATGATGGGCATGGAACTGGCGCTGGAACATATGGGCGGCAAGATGGCCGGCTTGCCGGTTGAATTGGTTGCCGAGGACGACGGCTTCAAGCCCGAGGGCGGCAAACAGGCCGCCGACAAGCTGACCAAACAGGACAAGGTCGATTTCGTGACCGGTATCATCTGGAGCCACGTGCTGCTGGCGTCACGCAAGGCCGTGCTCGATTCCGGTGCCTTCCTGATCGGCGCCAATGCCGGGCACTCATCGATGGCCGGCAAGAAGTGTCATCAGAATTTCTTCTCAACCTCGTGGCAGAACGACACCGTGCCGATGGCGCTCGGTGAGGTTCTCAACCAGCGCGGCGTGAAATCGCTGTACGTAATGGCGCCGAACTACGCCGCCGGCAAGGACATGGTTGCCGGTGTGGAACGGACCTTCAAGGGTGAGATCAAGGGCAAGGACTTCACCAAGTGGGGCAAGGATGCCCAGCTCGATTTCTCAGCCGAACTGGCCAAGGCCAAGGCGTCGGGGGCCGAAGGTATCTTCGTGTTCTACCCGGGCAAGGCCGGCGGTGCGTTCATCAAGCAGTATCAGCAGGCCGGCCTTACCGGCCAGTTGCCGCTCTATACCGTGTTTACGGTCGATGGCATTTCGTTGCCGAAGTTTCAGGCTGCCAACATGGAAGGCGTCATCGGGGCACTCGACACGATGCAGTGGAGCCCGGATCTGGATAATCCGGCCAACAAGAAGTTCGTCGCCGACTTCCTGGCCAAGTACGACCGTTATCCTTCGTTCTATGCCGCCCAGGCCTACGATGCCATCAACCTGATCAACTCGGGCGTGGCGGCGGTGAACGGCAACCTCGACGACAAGGACGGGCTGCGGACCGCACTTGCCAAGGCGGACTACCAATCGGTGCGCGGCGACTACACGTACGGCAACAATCACTTCCCGGTGCAGGACTTCTACCTGCGCGAAGCCGTCAAGGGCGAGGACGGGAAATGGGTGCAGAAGGTGGTCAGCAAGGTCTATGACGACCTGGTCGATCCGTTTGCGGCCGAGTGTCAGATGTAACCAGGCATCCGGGCCGGCAACCACCGGCCGGCCCGGCCATTTCAGCCTGATCCAGAGCAGCGGCCATGACCATTCTCATTGCGGGCGGCGGCATCGGCGGCCTCGCCACCGCCCTCAGCCTTCATCACAAGGGTATCGACTGCGAGGTCTTTGAGCGATCCTCCGACATCCGCGAGCTGGGTGTCGGCATCAACACCCTGCCGCATGCGATAAAGGAACTGGCAGCGCTGGGGCTGCTGGATGCGCTCGATGCGGTGGCCATCCGGACCTACGAACTGATCTACCAGAACCGCTTCGGCCAGGAGATCTGGCGCGATCTGCGCGGCACCGATGCCGGGCTCGAGTATCCGCAATTCTCGATCCACCGCGGCAAGCTGCAAGGCGTTCTGCACCGCGCGGTGCTGGAACGGCTGGGGCCGGACAAGGTGCACACCGGGCATGAGCTTGTGAGCTTTCTGCAGGACGACAATGGTGTAACAGCGACCTTCAGGCTGAGCGATGGGAGCACCGTTGACAGACCGGGCAGTGTGCTGGTCGGAGCAGACGGCATTCACTCACGGATCAGGGCGTCATTCTACCCGGACGAAGGCGCACCGACCTGGAACGGCATCATGCTGTGGCGCGGCGCGGTGGAATGGCCGCCGTTCCTGACCGGCCGATCGATGGTCATCGCCGGCGGGATGGACGCAAAGCTGGTGCTCTACCCGATTTCCAACGAAACCTCAGATCCTGACAAGGTGCTGATGAACTGGGCGGTGGCAGCGAAGATCGCCGACGCCAAAGACCCACCGCCGCGACGCGAGGACTGGAGCCGCGAGGGCCGGCTCGATGAACTGCTGCCATTCGTCAGGGGCGCCTTCTCACTCGATGTACTGGACCCGCTTGCCCTGATCGAAGCCACCGGCACGTTTTACGAGTACCCGATGTGCGACCGCGATCCGGTGCCGGCCTGGACCTTCGGCCGCGTCACGCTGCTCGGCGATGCAGCGCATCCGATGTATCCGGTCGGATCGAACGGCGCATCGCAAGCCGTGCTCGATGGGCGCAATCTGGCAGACCATCTGGCATCGACTGCAAGCATAGCCGATGCACTGAAATCCTATGAGGATGACCGGTTGAAGGCGACCGCCGATATTGTCCGCACCAACCGCCAGGGCGGGCCCGAGCGGGTGATCGACCTGGTCAACCAGCGGGCGCCGGAGGGCTTTGCCAATCTCGACGAGGTCGCCAGCCGGGCCGAGCTCGAGGCGATCGTGTACGGCTATTCGCAGCTTGCCGGCTTCGACAAGACCGACATCAACACACCGCGATAGGCGATCAGTTGGCTTCGGGCGGCGGCAGGAAGTGGATGTTGTGCTCGCCTGCCAGCCGAACAACCTCGGCCGGGTCGGCGACGTTGTTGATCTTGTGGAACAGGTTCCACAGCTGCCGGGTCGGAGAGACCCAGAACACACAGGTCACCGGTGCATCGGATTTGTTGAAGATGCCGTGCGCGATACCCTGCGGCAAGCGGATCAAGTCGCCCGAACCGGCGGCGGCATCCGCACCATCGAGAAACAAATCGAAGCGGCCGTCGAGCACATAGATGAACTCGTCCTGATCGGGATGTATGTGCGGGGGAACGAAGGTGCCGGGCGGAAACGTCGCGTGCCAGGAGAACGACGTTTCGCAAACCTGTTTGGGGACGTAGGTCTGTCCGAGTATGTTCCAGGTGATGCCGTCGATGCCTTCGTTGTTGCCGGTAACCCCGGCGGTCATCGCATCCATGTTGCTTGCTCCCTCACTGTTGGTTGGATATGGTCTGGACCCCGATTGCACCGATCATTCCATCTGCCGGGGCGGTGTGCAAGGTGGCCGCGATGAAAAATACTTTAAGTCTAAAATAATTGATAAACACCCCGAAAGCCCCTAAGATCGCCGCAACAAAAGCCGAGGGAGGATAATACTGATGCTGAAGACACTTTTGGCGGGCGCCGCGCTTGCGGCCATGCTGGTTGCACCGGCCGGCGCAGCGGAAGTCAAGGTCGGATTCGTCACCACGTTGAC
Organism: Alphaproteobacteria bacterium; assembly: GCA_024639035.1. GTDB lineage: Bacteria > Pseudomonadota > Alphaproteobacteria > Rhizobiales > Aestuariivirgaceae > JAHEJE01. The sequence continues at coordinate 3,365 of JAHEJE010000090.1, read as the reverse complement.
GACACCTGCCGGCGTCATCGGAAAGGACATGCAGGATGCCGTCAACCTGGCCGTCGAACATATCGGCGGCAAGATGGGCGATCTTGATGTCAATGTCATTTTCGAGGATGACGGGTTCAAGCCGGAAACCGGCAAGCAGGCGACCGACAAGCTGGTGCAACAGGACGATGTCACTTTCGTGGCCGGCTTTATCTGGAGCCATGTGCTGCTGGCATCGCGCAAGTCGGCGCTGGATGCGGGCAAGTTCCTGATCTCGTCGAACGCCGGGCCGTCGCCGATCGCTGGCAAGCTATGTCACGAGAACTTCTTTTCGACATCGTGGCAGAACGACCAGACGCCGATGGCGATGGGCGAAGTGCTCAACCAGCAGGGTGTGAACTCGATCTACATCATGGCGCCCAACTATGCGGCCGGTAAGAACATGGTCGCCGGCGTCGAACGCACGTTCAAGGGCGAGATCAAGGGCAAGGATTTCACCAAGTGGGGCAAGGATGCCCAGCTTGATTTCTCAGCCGAACTGGCCAAGGCCAAGGCGTCCGGTGCCGAGGGCATTTTTGTCTTCTATCCCGGCAAGGCCGGGGGCGCGTTCGTCAAGCAGTATCAGCAGGCCGGCCTGCAGGGCAAGGTTCCACTGTACTCGGTGTTCACCGTGGACTCGATCTCGCTGCCGAAATTTCAGGCGGCCAACATGGACGGCGTGCTCGGATCGCAAATGACGCAGTTCTGGGCGCCCGACCTCGACAATGAGCAGAACAAGAAGTTCGTGTTGGCGTTCAAGGAAAAGTACGGCCGCTATCCGTCGTTCTATGCCGCCCAGTCCTATGACACAATCTACCTGATCAAGTCCGCCGTCGAAGCGGTCGGCGGCGACCTGACCAACATGGACGGCATGCGCGCGGCGATGAAGAAGGCCGACTTCCCCTCGGTGCGCGGCAAGTTCACCTATGGCAACAACCACATGCCGGTTCAGAATTTCTACCTGCGCGAGGTGGTCAAGGACGCAGACGGGGTCTGGACGACGAAGGTCGTCTCGACGGTCTATGAGAACCACCAGGATCCCTACGCCGGTGAGTGTTCCATGCAATAACGCAATTCTTTGTGCGAGCTGCAGGGGCAGGCCTTGCCCCTCAATGCAACATCGTGTCTTTGGAGTCGGGCGAGGCTGTTGCGTTGCCTCGAGCCTTGGGTGAACTGAAGCATGGATCTCACACTGCTTGTCATACAATGCCTGAACGGCCTGCAGCTCGGCATCCTGCTGTTCCTGCTGGCTTCCGGCCTGACGTTGACCTTCGGCATCATGGATCTGGTCAATCTCGCCCATGCCTCGCTTTACATGGTCGGCGCGTTCATCTGCGCGAGCCTGACGTTTGCAACAGGATCGTTCGTTTGGGGCGTCGTGCTCGCCCTGCCGCTGACGGGCCTGGTGGGCTATGCACTCGAACGCGGCGTCATTCGCCACCTGTACACGCGCAATCATCTCGATCATGTGCTGGCAACGTTCGGGCTGATTCTTATATTCGACACCCTGGCGCACCTGATCTGGGGGGCTGAGGGCATTGCAGTGCCGCTGCCCGGTTTTCTCGATGGCCAGGTCGAACTGGCGGCCGGCATCGTGTTTCCCACGTTCAGGCTGGTCATCATCGTCGGCGGGTTGCTGGTGGCCGGCGGGCTCTACGGCCTGGTCAACCACACGCGCCTTGGAATGCTGATCCGGGCCGGGGCGTCGAACCGGACCATGGTCTCGGCGCTGGGCATCGACATACAGACCCTGTTTGCCCTGGTGTTCGCGCTCGGCGCGGTGCTGGCCGGTCTGGCCGGAATGCTGATCGCGCCGATCACCGAGGCCTCGATCGGCATGGGCAACGAGATCATCATCACGGCTTTCGTGGTCATCATCGTCGGCGGCATCGGATCGATGAGAGGCGCCTTTTTGGCGGCGATGCTGATCGGGCTGATCGACACCCTGGGCCGGTCATACATCGACGATCTGTTCAAGGCCGTGATGTCGGCGGCAGCAGCGGAGACGGCCGCCCCGGCGGTCTCGGCCATGCTGATCTACATCCTGATGGCCGTCGTCCTGACCTTCCGCCCGCAAGGGCTGTTCCCGCCGAAGGTTCGCTGACGATGGCCGTTTCGCGCAGTACCGGCAGCAGCCGCCAAGCCGGAATACCGCTGACCGCGCTTGCCACGCTCGGCGTCCTGGTTGCGCTCGCCGTCATCCCGCCGCTGCTGCAGGCTGCCGGGCAGGAATTCTATCTCACCGTTGCCACGCGGCTGGTGTGCCTGGCCATCGCCGCGGTCAGCCTCAACCTGATCCTCGGATATGGCGGCATGGTCTCGTTCGGGCATGCGGCCTATATCGGCATCGGCGCCTATGCGGTGGGCATCCCGGTGCACCACGAGACCTATGGCGACTGGGACCTGGTCGCCTCATACAGCGGTTTCTTCCACATCCTGCTGGCGGTCGCGGTGTCGGCGCTGTTCGCTCTGGTCACCGGCGCGTTGTCACTGCGCACCAAAGGTGTGTATTTCATCATGATCACCATGGCGTTTTCGCAAATGGCGTTCTTCCTGTTTGTCTCCATGGAAACCTACGGCGGTGACGATGGGCTGGTGATCGACACGCCGTCCGAATTCCCCGGCGTCGACCTTGGCGATCCGTTGAGTTTGTATTTCGTCTGCTACGGCGTATTGCTGGCCGCGGTCTATCTCGTCCACCGGCTCGTCAACTCGCGCTTCGGCATGGTCATTCGCGGCGCGATGGGCAATGACGCGCGGATGAAGGCGGTCGGCTTCAACACCTATGTCTACAGGCTCACGGCCTATGTCATCTCCGGCGCCATGTGCGGTCTTGCCGGGGCCCTGCTCGGCAACTTCACTACCTTCATCTCGCCTGAAATGATCGACTGGACCCGCTCCGGCGAGCTGATGTTCATGGTCATCCTTGGCGGTGCCGGCACGCTGGCCGGCCCGGTCGCCGGGGCGATTTCGTTCATCGTGCTGGAGGAGGTGCTGAAGCACTTCACCATCTATTGGCATCTGCCGTTCGGCGTTCTGCTGGTCCTGACCGTGCTGTTCTTCCGCGGCGGGATCATGGGCATGGTGCGGTCGCTGGAGGAGCGCTGGCGTGGGTGAGACTGTCCTGAAGGTCGAGGATCTCAACAAGAGCTTTGGCGGCATCTTCGCCACCCGGCATGTCAATCTCGACGTCAGCCGCAACGAGACCCATGCGGTGATCGGCCCGAACGGCGCCGGCAAAACGACATTGATCTCGCAACTGTCCGGCAGTCTGCAACCGGACAGCGGCCGCGTCCTGTTCAATGGCCGCGACATTACCCGGGTGCCGGAGTACCGGCGCTCGCAGG
>JAHEJE010000089.1 GCA_024639035.1 Alphaproteobacteria bacterium | reverse complement strand
AACCGCGCTGCACCTCGCTCACCTCGGTGCCGAAGAAGGCGGCCCGCAGCTGATCGGCAATCTGGCGGGCATCGATACCCAGCGTTGCCGCGCCATCCTTCAACCGCACCTGCAACTCCGGCTTGCCGGGCCTGAGATCGTCGGCCAGGTTCGACGTGCCGCGATACCCGGCCAGCCAGTTTGTCAGCTCGACCGCCGCCGCCTTCATCTCGTCGAGATCGCTGCCACTCAGCCGGACATCGAAGGCCAGCCCCGCCGGCCCGACCTGGCTCTCGGTGAACTTGACCGAAATGACATCGGCCAGCTTACCCGTTTCGGCGCGCCACAGGGCTATCACGTCGTCGATCCGCGACGTGCGGGTTTCCGAATCAAGCAGATCGGCGGTGATCGTCGCCACATGCGGCCCGGTTTCGCCAGCGCTGGTATTTTGGTTGAATTTGACCGCCACCTTCTGCACCAGGGCCTGCTTGCCGGGTTGATCCGGCGACAGCTTTTCGTTGACCTGCTGCAACGCCTCGTCGATCCGCGCCACAACCTGTTCGGTGCGCTTGAGCGGTGTACCTTGCGGCAGCAGTATGCGCGCCTCCATGACGTTGCCGTCCAGTTCGGGAAAGGCGGAAAATTTCAGCACCCCGCCGGCGATCATGCTGACCGACACCAGCATCAGCGCCACTGCAAGGCCGGCCGTCAGATAGCGCCAGCGCACCGCCAGCCCGGCCAGCGGCAGAACCCACCTGTCGCGCATCCGCTCGACCCCCCTGTCGACCGCCGCCTGCACCCGCGAAGGCTTGTCCGCGCCATGCTTCAGCGCGTGCGCCAGATGGTGCGGCAGGATCAGGAACGCCTCGATCAGCGACACCACCAGCACGAACAGCATGACGATCGGCACCACCTTGAGAATCTGCCCGATATCGCCCTTCAGGAACGCCAGCGAACCGAAGATGCACGTCGTCGTGGCAAACGAGGCAAAGACGCTCGGCAGCACCTGTCGGGCACCCTCGATGGCCGCCTCGACAGGTTCCTTGCCCTGTGCCCGCTTGGTGGCGACGTTCTCGGCGATCACGATGGCATCGTCCATCAGCAGACCGATCACGATCAGCAACCCGACCATCGTCAGCATGTTGATCGTGTACCCGGCCGCCACCATCAGCACCGCCGCGCCGAGAAACGACACCGGCAGGCCGGCGGCGACCCAGAATGCATAGCGAAATCCGAAGAACAGCCACAGCACCAGCAGCACCAGCACCAGCCCCTGCCCGCCATTGCGCATCAGCAGCCGCAGCCGGTCGCGCACGATCGACGAGACATCGTTGGTCACCACCATCTCGATGCCCGGTGGCGCGACGGCGCGCTCGGCCTCAAGAAAGCCATTGACCGCATCGATGACCTCAAGCGTGTCCTCGCTTGCGGTCTTGGTGATATCGAGGATCGCCGCCGGTTTGCCGTTGAACAGCACCTTGTCCTCATCGAGATCGAACCGGTCGGTGATCCTGGCCATGTCGCCGAGGCGGATCTGGCCGCCACCGCTGGACGCCACCACCACGACGTCGCGAAAATCATCCGGCGTCTTGCGTTCGTCGGCAAAGCGGATCAGCACATCCTGGTCGCGCGCCTGAATGCTGCCGGCCGGCAAATCGAGGCTCTGGCGCTGCACCGCGCGGGCGATGTCGGCGATGCTGACACCGTATTGCCGGATCATGTGGTCGCTCAGTTCGATGCGCACCTGTTGGTCCGAAAAGCCCTTCACCTCGACCTTGGGTATGCCGCCATGGCGCAGCATCCGGTCCTTCAGACCCTCGGCATATGCCTTCAAATCCGGCATGCTCGCCACCCCGGTCACCGCCACCGAGGCCACGAAATCGGTGCGTCCGAGCTGCTTGACCACCGGATCCTCGGCCTGATCGGGAAAATCGGTGATCGCATCGACCTCGGTGCGCACATCGGTGGCAAACCGGTCCAGGTTGCCCCCTTCGGCCATCTCCACCGTCGCCCGTGCCAGACCCTCGCCGGCCTGACAGGTGATTTCCGCCACGTTGTCGATGCCGTCGATGGCGTCCTCGATACGCTGGCAGATCGCCTCCTCGACATCTTCGGCCCGCGCGCCCGGGTTGAACACCGTGACCTCGACCTTGCTCGGATCGATCCTCGGAAAGGTTTCGCGCTGCAGCACCGGGGCGGCAAACAGCCCGCCGATGATCAGCGCCAGCATGACCAGGTTTGCCGCCGTCGGGTGGCGGGTGAAATAGGCGATCATTTGCTCACCTTGCCCGTCGCCTCCGCCGCGATCCGGGCCTGCAATTCCTCATCGCGCCGGGTCTCGAGCAGCATGCCCGGCACCGCCGGAACAAGGTCCGAGACAACCACCAGCTCAGCCTCACCCAGCCCCTCTCGAAGCACCGCGAGATCGCCTTGCTGCAAGCCGATTTCGACCTTGCGGACATCCAGCCGCCTGTCGCTGTTGACGACATACAGCTGGCCATTGCGCACGGCCGACCTCGGCACCACCAGAACGTTCTCGCGCGGCTTGGTGCGCACCTCGATCTCGACGAACATGCCCTTGCTCAGCGGTGGCCGGACGCCGGGATTGGCCTTGGCATAGGGTTCGTCGACCGCGACAATCACACCGATAGTCCGGGTCTTGGGATCGACCTCGTCGGAAACCCGGGCAAACCGCGCCGGCCATTCGATGACGTCGTCGCCCGCGCTAAGGCGCACGGTCGCGGTGAAGCCGATCTGCTCGACGATACGGCCCAGCGATTGCGCCGTTATGCCCGCCTGCATCCCCGGCGGCGCGCTGGCCCGAACCATGGCCCGGAACAGCGACAGCGGCAATTGCGCCTCGACCTCGGCAACATCGACGCTGTCGCCGGTGACCAGCTTGCTGCCGGTCTGGACGAACTGCGACGTCTCGACATCGACATTGCCGATCCGCGCATCGAACGGCAGCGTGATCCGCGTCCGCTCCAGATCGAGCCGGGCCGAGGCGAGTTTGGCCTCATCGACGGCGATTTGCTCGCGCATCACCGCCCGCTGGGTCGGCAGCAGCCGCAAGGCGTTCTCCAGGTCCTGCACCTTCTTGGATTGGGCCAGAAACTCGCGCTGTTCGCCCTCCAGCGCCGATTGCGCCACGGTGCCGCGCTTGAACAGGTCCTGCTTGCGCTTGAGTTCCGACTGGCGCAGGGCCAGGGCACGCTTTTCGATGTCCAGCAGATCGGCCGTATTCTGTTCGCTGACCTTCAGTTCGTTCAGCCGGGCCTGGGCCGAGCGGATGTTCGCCTCGGCCTGGGCGACCGCCAGTTCGAAGTCCGACGGCGCAATCCGCACGATTTCGCTGCCGGCCGCCAGGATCGAACCGTTCTTGAGCTGCGGGTGGACATACACCACCTCGCCGGACACCTGGGCGATCGCCGTCCATACAGTGCCCGGATACACGCTGCCGAAGCCGGTAACCCGCGGCACCAACTGCACCGGACGGGCTTCGATCACCCGAACCACACGCGCCACCTCCTCGGCCGGTCGCCGCTCCGGTGCCTGGCGCCCGCTTGCCATATAATAAAGTACCGCGATGCCGATCAGGATCGGCGGAATGATCAATAATTTCTTCAGCACGTGCTGGCCTCTCGAAACGAGTCGCTTGCAACTTGGTCGGCGCATTGTCAGTGCATGGCACCGTTCTGGCAAGGGCACATAATGCACTGCCGCCGGCCCGATTGACGCAAACTGCAACCTGCGTCACAAGGGCTGATGACCGCGACCACATCACCACCGCCTGCCAACTGGCGTAACCTGGCCGCCGCCTTCGCCGCCATCTGCGTGTTCGGCTTTGCCCAGGGCATGACCTATCCGCTGCTGTCGCTGATTCTTGAAGATCGCGGTGTGTCGCCGGAACTGATCGGCATCAATGCCGCCATGTCACCGATCGGCATTCTGCTGTCGGCATCGATGATCCCGGTCCTGGCCCGCAAATTCGGCACCCGCAACCTGGCGGTCGTCACCGCCGGCCTGTGCGCCCTGCTGGTTCTTTCCTACAAGGTGTTCGACCGGCTCGATGTCTGGTTCATCCTGCGCCTGCTGCACGGCATGTCGATGTCAACGCTGTTCGTGCTTAGCGAAACCTGGATCGTCAAATACTCCAACCAGGTCCATCGCGGCCGCATCGTCGCGGTTTATGGCAGCGCCCTGGCCGTCAGCTTCGGCGCCGGCCCGGCCCTGGTGAGCTGGATCGGCATTCACGGCTGGCTGCCGTTTGTCCTCGGCACGCTGGTCATCGCCTCGACCATCATCCCGCTCATGTTCGTCGACGACAAGCACCAGCCGATCCCCGAAGAAGCGGCACGTTCGAGCGTCCTCACCTTCATGCCCAAGGCGCCGATGCTGCTGGCAGCCGTTGCCGTATTCGCCATATTCGATGCCGCGACCCTGTCCCTTCTACCGGTCTACGGCATCGCCATCGGGCTCGATCTGACCACCGCCACAAATGCCCTCACGGCGCTGATCATCGGCAACGCCGTGCTCCAGTTGCCCATCGGCTGGCTGGCCGACCACTACCCCAAGCGCAAGCTTCTGGCCGTCCTTACTGTCATCACCGCCATGCTGTGCGCCGTGCTGCCGGCTGTCATGGGACACTGGACCATGTGGCCGGTTCTGCTGCTGGTCGGCACCACCGGCTACGGCCTCTATACCGTCGCCCTGACCTCGCTCGGCGAGCGCTTTTCCGGCGACGACCTGATTGCCGGCAACGCCTCCTTCGCCATCATGTGGGGTGTTGGCGCGCTGGCCGGCTCGGTCATCGGCGGCTGGGCCATGGCCGGCTTCGGCCCCCACGGCCTGCCCTATTCGCTGGCCGTCTGCCTTGTGGTCTATCTGACGGCAATGGCCTGGCGGGCATCGACATTGCGGCGTCGATAGGGCAAGAAAACACACAACCTTCCAAGGAGAAGCCCATGCCCGAAAACCATGTCGCCCGTCTCGCCCAACGCCCCAAGGGTGAGGTCAAGGACAGTGATTTTGACATTCGCGAGGAAGCCATTGCCGATCCCGGCGACGGCGAGTTCCGCGTCCGCTCCCAGTACGTCTCGCTCGACCCGGCGATGCGCGGCTGGATGAACGAAGGCAAGTCCTACGTGCCGCCGGTCGGCATCGGCGAGGTCATGCGCGGCTATGCCGCCGGCACCGTCGAGGCCTCGCGCAACCCGAAGTTCTCAGAAGGCGATACCGTCACCGGCCTGTTCGGCGTTCAGACCCATGCCCTCAGCGATGGCAAGGGCGTCGCCCATGCCGACACCTCGCTCGCCCCCTTGCAGACCTGGGTCGGCGGCCTCGGCATGCCCGGCCTGACCGCCTACTACGGTCTCCTCAAGGTGGCCGAGGCCAAGGCCGGCGAGACCGTCGTTGTGTCCGCCGCCTCGGGCGCCGTCGGCCAGGTCGTCGGCCAGATCGCCAGGCTTACCGGCTGCCGTGCCGTCGGCATTGCCGGTGGTCCCGACAAGTGCCGGGCGCTGACCGAGGACTTCGGCTTCGATGCCGCCGTCGACTACAAGGCCGGCAATCTGTTCGCCGACCTGCGCACCGCCGCGCCGGACGGCATCGACGTCGACTTTGAAAACGTCGGCGGCGACATCTTCGACACTGTTCTGGCCCAGATGAACCCGTTCGGCCGGGTTGCCGTGTGCGGCCTGATCTCGATGTACAACGCCACCGAACTGCCGCCCGGCCCCAAGAACCTGCGCAACGTCCTGGTCATGCGCCTCAGGATCCAGGGCTTCATTGTCTTCGATTTCGCCAGGCACAACAGCGAGACCCTGAAGACCCTCGGCGGCTGGTACAAGGATGGTAAGTTGAAGTTCAAGGAGGATGTCCGCGAGGGCGGCATCGCCGCCTTCCCCGCCACCCTGCGCCAGCTCTACACCGGCGGCAATTTCGGCAAGCTCATCCTCAAGCTTTAAGCGCGGCGGTGCGTCAGCGCTGCGAAGTTGCTGTAGATCGTCTCGCTCATGGCCCCGAACCCGTCCATGTGCGGTTTGGCCTCGGCCACCAGCCGTTGATGCGCTCCGGCGCCTTTGCGTTTCTCAAGCGCAGCAATCCACTCGCCCGGCCAGTTGCGCATCCATTCCAGCGTCCATTCGAAATGAAACTGCACCCCCAGCGCATGCTCGCCCAGCGCCAGCGCCTGCACCCGCGTTGCCGGCGACGACGCCAGAACCCGCGCACCCTCCGGCACCGCCTTGACCTCGGCCAGATGCCATTGCAGCACGCTCTGCCGCCCGCTCACCCCGCTGAAGAACCCGTGGTCCTCATCGGCGATATCCACGCAGTGCACCCCGATTTCCGGCGTTTCGACCACGCCAACACGGCCGCCCAGCGCCTCGGCCAGCAGCTGATGGCCCAGACAGATGCCGATGTAGGGCTTTGCCCGCTCGCCGGCCCACTCGGCAATCGCCTGCTTCTCGCCGACCAGCCAGGGATGCTCATCCTCCTGCCAGACATCCTGCGCCCCGCCGAGCACCAGCATCAGGTCGTAGCCGGCCAGCGGCGGAATATCCTCGCGGTAGACGTGCACCGTCTCGCATGTGAACCCGTCATCGCGCAGCAGCCCGGCAAACCGGCCCGGCCCGTCGGTTTCCATGTGCTGTACGATCAGACATCGCTTTGCCATTGTGGATCCTTTCAGCGCACCGGCGGCAGGATCAGGGTTTGCGCCCGGCACGACCGCCGTTCGTTGCCGCCGCATCGCCGCGGTTTGCCCGCCACATCGAAGCACACCCGCAACTCGCGCAGTGCCGCCCGATCGCGGCGGTTGCCGCAGTGCACCGAAAACATCTCCGGCGTCAAGCCCCGGTTGGTCTTCACGAAATCCGTCACCAGCTGCTCCGGCGTGATCGACACCGCATCGGTCGGCGCCAGATAGCGTGCCGGAATCCTGACCCCCTCGAACAGCCTGCGGGTCAGGGCGAAATACCGTTCCTGCCCCAGGCCCGAGCAGGTTCCGTGCTTTCGCCATTCGTGGATGATCAGCCCTTTCGACGGCATGATGTCGAGCATCCCGGCAATACGGGCGTTGGGCACCCAGCGTTCGTCCGTCGGGCAATCCTTCGGCCAGCCGGTCTCGAACTGCGGCCACAGGCCATGCACCACGAAGGCGAACCGGCGCCCGGCGCCACACTGCCGGCCGTTGCGCTTGCCGGCCTGGCTGGCACAAAACGTCGGCGACCACGACAGCGCCAGAACATAATAGTCGAACCGCGCCACCTGGTCGCTGCGCGCCGCCGCCCCGGCCGCTCCGGCCAGCAGCACCAGCGCTGCAACGACCGTCCTCAATGCCCGGGCCCCGATCAAAGCAGCTGCAGTTCGATGGCCTGCGGCCCGCGGCCGCGCTGGTCTGGCTGCACTTCGTACGTCAGCCGCGTTCCCTCTTCGAGCAGTGGAATCCCGCCGCGCTGCACCGTCGTCACGTGCACGAACACATCCTTGCCACCGTCCTCCGGTGTGATGAAACCATACCCCTTGTCGTGGTTGAAGAACTTCACCGTCCCCACGAACCTGCTTTGCTCGTCACTTTCGCCCATGATTCAGTCTCTAACAAATATCTGCCCGGTTACGACAGTTTAAACAGATATCGATATTATGTTGAACCTCTGCCGGGCAACCGGTATCGTTTCAGTTTGTTGGTATCTGGTTCACGGGTAAACGGTATGCGGAAATGGTGTGTGTGTGCGTTGGTGGGACTGGCCGGCGGAATGCTCCTGGCGCTGCCGGCGCAAGAGGCTGAAGCCCGCCCGAAAGTCACCAGCAAATACACCTACTATTCGATTTCCGGTACATCGGCCCGCAATCTCTACCAGCAGATGATCTCCCGCGGCCCCCATGTCAGCGGCGACAGGGCTCTGGCCGCCACCAGCGCCGAAACCCGGCAAAGCGGCGATTTCGTCGCCGGCAAGTCGTGCCGGGTCAGGAACTACCGGATCAGTCTGAATTTCACCGTCAAGCTGCCGAAAGTGGCCAACGAACGCAAACTGACGCCCAAGCTGCGCCGCAACTGGAAGAAGTTCTCTGCCTTCGTCAAGCGCCATGAGGAGCGCCACAAGCAGATATGGATCGGCTGTGCCCGCGATGTCGAGCGCAAGGTAAAGGCCCTGCGCACCGCCAACTGCCGCGAGGCCGACCGCAAGGCCAACCGGATATTCCGTGCCGCAGCAGCCGCGTGCGAGAAGAAACACGATGCCTTCGACCGCTCGGAGCAAAAACGCCTCGCCCGGCACCCGCTGGTGGTCGCCGCAAAGCGTGTCCCAAGGCGCAAGAAGAGATCCGCCAAGGCCCTGAGAAACACCGCCGCAGGGCGCACCGTCGGCCTCAAGCGCTATGTCGGCGGCAAGGCATCGGATGATTTCTAGTCGCGCAAGATTGGCGTTGACCGCCGCTGCCGCGATGGTGCTCGTTGTGCAGCCGCCTGGCGCCGGCGCGCAGCAAAGCCGGGTCATGCCGCTCAAGGAGGTCAAGAACATCCTTGAACTCACCAACAACAGCTGGATCGCCTTCCGCGATTTTAACGGCCGGCAGCTGATCTACTTCTCCCACATCATCTCCTGGCGCTGCGGCGTGAAAGAACTGCGCTACAGCCTCAACGGCAAAGCGCTCGACCGGACCTTCCCGCTGCCGGACTGCGATCAGCTCAACCCCAACAGCGTGAAGACCGACAACATCTATCTCTCGGAAAAACTGAACAGTGTGTCCACCATCGCCGTACAACTTCTGTTCGACGACGGGACTGAAAGCGACATTCACATCTACCAGCCCTGCCCCGGCGGTTCGACCTGCGCCCAGCGCACCGAGACCATCCCGGCCGGCAGCCAATAATCGTCAGAGGCCCACATGAGCGAACCGGAACTGCCGTTGCAGGCGGCCATCATACCCGTCACCCCGCTGCAGCAGAACTGTGCCCTGGTCTGGTGCACCAGGACCAAGTCGGCCGCCGTCGTCGATCCGGGCGGAGACGTACCGCACATCCTCAAGGCCATTGAGCAGACCGAGGTCAACGTCGACAAGATCCTGCTGACCCACGGCCACATCGATCATGCCGGCGGTGCCGCCGAACTCAAGCAGTCCCTCGGTGTCGACATCATCGGCCCGCACCGCGAGGATCAGTGGCTGCTCGACGACCTGGCCAACAGCGGCCGCCAGTACGGTTTGAGCGATGCCCGCAACTGCACCCCGGACCGGTGGCTGGAGGAAGGCGAGACCGTCGCCATCGGCGAGGTTACGTTCGATGTGCTCCATTGCCCGGGCCACACGCCGGGCCATATCGTGTTCGTCAATCAGGCCATCAACTTCGGCATACTCGGCGACGTCCTGTTCCAGGGCTCGATCGGCCGCACCGATTTTCCCCGCAGCGATCACGCCGCCCTGATCGACGCCATCAGGACCAAACTGTTCCCCTTGGGCGACGAGATGGTGTTCATCTGCGGCCACGGCCCGGCCAGCACCATCGGCCGCGAGCGCCACAGCAATCCGTTCCTGCAATAGCTGTGGAAACCCCGCAAGCGCCGCCTTTGCGCTGCATTTCAGGCACAATCTCCTGCCTAGATTGACCTTGCTA
>JAHEJE010000371.1 GCA_024639035.1 Alphaproteobacteria bacterium | reverse complement strand
AAAAATGAATGATTATTCACTGTCTGCGGCGAGAGCGAATCCGCTAGAATAGTGTCCATGTCGATCTGGCAATCCATATCCGATGCGGTAACGGGCTTCGGTAACTCTGTGCTGGCGGCGTTGTCACGCATTACCGGGCAACCGCGCGAGGCCGATCCGGCGCATTCGATTGCCTTTACCATCGGCATGATTGCGCTCGGCGCCAAGATGGCCAAGGCCGACGGCGTGGTGACTCGCGACGAGGTGGATGCCTTCAAAGAGGTGTTCCATGTGCGCCCGGAAGAGATGCACAACATTGCCCGGGTTTTCAATCTGGCCAAGCAGGAGGTTGCCGGCTACGAGGCCTATGCCCGGCAGGTGGCGCGTTTGTTCGCCGAGCAGCCTGATGTGCTTGAAGATGTCATGGACGGGCTGTTCCATATCGCCAAGGCCGACGGCGTGGTTCACGATGTCGAACTGACCTATCTTGAATCGGTGGCCGCGATCTTCGGTCTGGAACACCGGTTCCGTTGTATCCGCGCCCGCCACATCAAGGCGGCGGAGGACGACCCCTATATCGTACTTGGTATCGAGCCCTGCGCCGAGGACGACGAGGTGCGTCAGCACTACCGCAAGCTGGTGCGCGACAATCACCCGGACCGGCATATCGCTGCCGGGGTGCCGGAGGAGATGATCGCGATTGCCACTGAGAAACTGGCGGCGATCAATTCGGCCTATGAAACGGTGGCCCGCGAGCGGGGCCTATGAGGGGCACGGCGATTGATCATGTGAAGCGGCCGGCGGCCAACGTGTCCGCACGGCGCGACAGCAAGACACCGGACATTCTGCTTTTGCACTACACGGGCATGAAGGATGGGCAGGCAGCGCTTGAACGGCTGTGCTGCGAGGGGTCCGGGGTGTCGTGCCACTATCTGGTCGATGAAGCCGGGGTGATCACGCAAATGGTCGATGAAGACTTGCGGGCCTGGCATGCGGGGGCATCGGTGTGGAAAGGTGAACCCGACATCAACTCGCATTCGATCGGCGTCGAGATCGTCAATCCGGGGCATGAATGGGGTTATCGCGACTTTCCCGACCGGCAGATGGCTTCTGTGACCGCGCTATGCGCAGATGTGGTCGCACGTCATGGCATTGCAGCGGAACGGGTGCTGGGGCACTCGGACGTGGCGCCGGGACGGAAATGCGATCCGGGTGAGCGGTTCGACTGGCAGCGGCTGCATGAGGCCGGGGTCGGGCATTGGGTCGCGCCGGTGCCGGTGGCTGGCGGCGCGTTCATGCAGGCCGGCGAGGCGGGAGAACCGGTGGCGGCTTTGCAAGGGTTGCTGGCCGCTTACGGCTACGGTGTCGATGTGAACGGCGAATACGATGCGCATACGGTTGCGGTTGTCGAAGCATTCCAGCGGCATTTCCGTGCGCAGCGGGTCGACGGCGTGGCCGACCGCTCGACCATCGAGACCCTGAAACGGCTGATCGACGCGCTGGCGAATTCACCGCTTGCTTGACCGTGCCGGCCTGCGCGCCTAAATCATCGGTTACACCAGTCGGCCGGATGGCTGCCCGGAAACCGCGGCCCTACCAGAGCCGAGGCCTCCGGGAGGAAAGTCCGGGCTCCATGGAAACACGGTGCCGGATAACGTCCGGCGGGGGCGACCCCAGGGAAAGTGCCACAGAAAGCAAACCGCCTGACCCATCGGGGCCGGGTAAGGGTGAAAGGGTGCGGTAAGAGCGCACCGCGGGGCTGGTAACAGCACCGGCATGGTAAACCCCACCGGGAGCAAGACCGAATAGGGGCGGCCGGGACCGTGATGGGTCCAGATCTGTTTCCGGATCGCTGCCCGGGTTGGTCGCGCGAGGTGCATGGCAACATGCATCCCAGATGAATGGTCATCCAGCGCAGGGTCAAACTTGTGTGGACAGAACCCGGCTTATAGGCCGGCTGGTGTACTGAGTTTGTTGGTGGGGCGGGGCTGCGCTGGTTTGTTTGTTTTCCGCTCCTGCGTCCGCAGGAGCGTCCGTTCACGGGCTGGCGCATTGCTGATCGCAATGCTTGCCCTGCCACGGGGGGAGGGTGCCGGATGGAGACGGGCGTGTGTGCATTGGCACCGTGGCACGACTTTGCCGCACAGCTCTCCCGCCGTGGCAGGAGCGAAGCGACGTGAGCGGACGGCCGCGCGGAGGCGCGGGCGGAAAACAACAAAAAAACCAATCTCACACCAGATTCAAACAGTCCCGTCCTGATTCAGCGTCGCAACGATTTGTTAAGCACAATCGGCGCAAAGTCCTAACGGATGTTAACCTTGCCGGGCCGGTGTTTGCCCGATGAACCGTTGTGCCATGAATTCTGCTGCGAACGACAGACATTTGCCGGTGCTCTTGAGCGAAGTGATCGAGGTGCTCGATCCGCGCGACGGCGGGGTTTATGTCGACGGCACGTTTGGTGCCGGCGGTTACACCCGGGCGATGCTGGATACGGCGGACTGCGTGGTCTATGCGATTGACCGGGACCCGACGGCGATTGCCGAAGGGGCCTCGATGGTGACCGATTTCAACGGCCGGCTGACCCTGATCGAAGGCGCGTTCGCCGACATGACCGAACTGCTGGC
>JAHEJE010000088.1 GCA_024639035.1 Alphaproteobacteria bacterium | reverse complement strand
AACGGCTCGACCAGTGCCATGTTCATGCGCTCCGGCAGGCCACCGACATTGTGATGCGACTTGATGGTCACCGACGGGCCGCCGGTGAAGCTGACGCTCTCGATCACATCGGGGTACAGCGTGCCCTGGGCCAGGAACGATGCGCCGCCGACCTTCTTGGCCTCGGCCTCGAAGACGTCGATGAACAGCTTGCCGATGGTCTTGCGCTTGACCTCCGGGTCGCTGACGCCGTCCAGCGCGCCGACGAACATGTCATCGGCGTGGACGTGGACCAGCGGGATATTGTAGGCCTCGCGGAACAGGTGCACGACCTCGTCGGCCTCGTTGGCCCGCATCAGACCGTGGTCGACGAAGATGCAAGTCAACTGCTCGCCGATCGCCTCGTGCAGCAGCACGGCGACGACGGAGGAATCGACGCCGCCGGACAGGCCACAGATCACCCGCTCGAAACCGACCTGTTTCTTGATCCGGGCAATGGCATCGTCCTTGAACGAGGCCATCGACCAGTCGCCGGAACAGCCGCAGATCTCGATGACGAAGTTGCGATAGAGCCTGCCGCCGTCGGGCGTGTGCACCACCTCGGGGTGAAACTGCACGCCATAGAACTGCCGGTGCTCGTCGCAGATCGCCGCGACCGGAGCGCCATCGGATGTGCCGACCACCGAGAAACCGTCCGGCAGCGCGGTCACCCGGTCGCCATGGCTCATCCACACCTGGTGGCGTTCGCCCTCGCTCCATACCCCGTCGAACAGGGCGCAGTGTTTTTCGACCTTGAGGAAGGCACGGCCGAATTCGCGGTGGTCGGACGCCTCCACCCTGCCGCCGAGCTGCTCGCACATCACCTGCTCGCCATAGCAGATGCCGAGCACCGGCAGGCCCATCTTGAACACCTTGTCGGGGGCGCGCGGGCTCATCCCCTCCAGCACGCTGGCCGGGCCGCCGGACAGGATAATGCCCTTCAGGCCATCCCAGTCGAGGGCCTTTTCGGCCGACTGGAAGGGCACGATTTCAGAATAAACGCCGGCCTCACGCACCCGCCGGGCGATCAGCTGGGTGACTTGGGAACCAAAGTCGATGATGAGGATTTTGTCTGTCATGGCGAGGGATTAAACAAACTTCGCCGAGTCTGCAACATGGCAAGTGAATCGCAGCAATTTCGTACTGGAAAACCGGCGTCGGGCAATTCTGCCAACGGTCGTATAGTGATAACCTGCAGACATGCGATTGTGCGGCAAATATGGAGGTTCCTGGCGAGATGAGCAACACATCAAAGGTGTCCGCGCGCATTGAGCAGTGGCTGGGACGCGATGAATGGTCCTGGGTGAAGGACAAAATCTTTAACAGACATGTCGGCGAGGTGTGCGCCGAGTACGACGTGAACCCGGCCAGGCTGCCGGAAATCATCGGCGAGGGCGGCATGTTCATGCTGTCGAACTATCTCACCGAATGCGCCCTTACCGAGCCGGTCTTGCCGGATGGCGGCGACCCGTTTGCCGGCCTGGAGGGTGCAGAGGAGCAAGCGCAACTCGATCTGTATGACCAACTGGATGACGAAAACCTGAGCACCGTTATCGATGATTATCTGGCGCGGCGCGGCTACCGGGAGAGCGCGACGGCGAAACGTTACCTGATAGCTCTGCGAGACACCCCGGTCAGCGTGTTCGAGGTCACCGCTGTAAATCCGGGCCGGAATGTCACCGTGCGCGACCTGCTGACAGCCGGCGAGCCGGTGACAGTCAACGAGAAATCGGGATCGAAAGGCATGAAAATCTGGGACTGCCTCGCGGCCCGCCTGGTCGAGGTGAACGGCAAACCGGTGTTCACCGGCAGCCTGCTGGTGTTGACGCGCGATATGGCCGATGCGGTCACGGAAGAAATCTCCGCTATGCGCGAGGAGTTTGCCGAACGTGCCGGGCAGGAGGAGATGAGCGACGAGGAGCGTTCACTTATGGCGGCGATGCTGGATGCGATGGTGATGCTGCAAGCGGCCGATCTGGTCAGCTACCTGTGGCTCGATCATTACCTGGAACAGGCGACCGGAGAGGGCCGGGTCTACGTCAACACGGATGGCGAGGAGATCGCCTTCTGTTTTTCCTCATTCGTCATCAAACCTGGAAAGCAGGACAAGGTCGCCGCGGCCCTGGATGACGTGGAGGCGTTCGTGCGGGCTGACGAAGGCGATGAGGATGACCGGGCATTCTGGAACTGCCTGGCCGATGAAGACGACGGCCACGGCGGCGACGTCGATGTGCCGAAGAATGCGCTCGTCATCCAGACGGCCCTGATCGGCGACCGGCCGGTGCTGGGCAATATCGAGCTCGAAGGCGACATCGTGGAGGTGTCGGGCAATTCACCGGCCCGCCGGGACCGGTTGCGGACACTGGTGGCGGGCACGCTCGACGGTCTGGTGGGTGAGGCACGCGACAGCGATAGCCCGGTCCTGGAGGCGGCCGATGGCGGTGAAGACATCGACCCGGAAATTCAATCCGAGCTGATGGCGCAGTTCTTCGACGATCACTACACCAAGCTGCTCGACGACACGGTGCCGCAATTGGGAGGCCAGAGCCCGCGCGCTCATGTCAAGACGGCGGAGGGACGCAAAGCCGTCGTTTCCTGGCTGAAGCAGCATGAGAACGGCCTGGCTCAGCAAGCCAGCGCCACCGGTGTGCCGGCATACGACATCTCCTGGGTGTGGAGCGAACTCGGGCTTGACCGTTCCAAGGCGTGAGGTGCCGGGGGAACGCATTCCCCCCGGCTCCGTCACACCGCCATGTGCCAGAAGCGAGCATTGCCGGTCTTGAGCGACCGCTTGAAGGCACGGGGCGCAGTCGGTGTCACGAACGGCGGTGCTTGCCTGACCTGGTCAAAGCACAGTTTCCTCGGCAGGTCGGTGTATAGCGAGCGCGGCGGTTTGGTGTGCTTGATCCGCTTCAGCCGGGCGCCGGTTTCGGCATCGTGGTACCACACCCTGCCAATTCCGATCTCCTCGAAGAGGAACCAGATTGCAGCGGCCAGCATGGCTTCAGACCAAAGGCGCCGATGGTTGGCGAGTATCTTGTCATGATAATCGACAAATCTTTGCGCTTTTGACCGTTCGCCTGGTGCACCAAACCGCGCCGTGTGGGCGTTGCGATGCGCCAAGTCTTTGGCACAACGCAGCCAATCGGTCTGAACCTCCTCAACCAGGGCCGCGTCGGCATCGAAATCAATGTCGATGCGCGCCCAGGCCAGGGTGTTGCGACCACGCCGGCAGACCGGATGGCCGATAAACCTGAACCATGTCCTTTCCTGCTTGTCGAAAAGTTCGACAAACTGGCGGTCGTGAGCGCGCGAGAAGTTGAGCTGCAGGACCAGATTGACGCCCTTGCGCGACGTCTGGTCCCAGAAGCAATATCCTGTTCCGCCCCACACTCCCAGCGTCAGCACGTAGTGCTCCGTCTCGGGCGGCGGGGTGAGGTAGATCAGGTCATCGCGGGTCAGTACACCGTCGCCCTTGCGGGCCACGACGTGCTTGACGAGCGGCCGGTTCAGCAGCTTGCCGAACCGGGTCTGCTTGATCTCGGCAACGGCCATGCCATCGCCGACAACCCGCTCCAGCAGCATCACGGCGTAGCGGTCCTTGTAGTAGTCGAACACCGTCCTGTCCTTTGGCAGGCAGGCGATGATCTCGTTTGCCAGTTCGATATCCAAAACAGGTCACCTACTGCGGCACGCGCAGCCGAAGCATGCGCGAACCATCGTTCACGTCAGGCGTCGGCCCGTTGCGGGCCACGCCGGTTTCAGGTCAATCGGGAGTCTTCAGAGATGCCGGCAGCGCCGGGCCTGGCGCGCTAGGCGGCGCAGGCGTGAAGGCGCACAAAGCCCACTGCCGCAGCGGTCGGGCTGGCGGGCTGAGCCGGCATCGCGATATGGCGATGGCTGAGCATGGGTGCGTTCCTTCAACATTCGCCACGGCCTGGTTGCCGTAGCGCCAGCCTGCATGCCACAATCCTGTCGCGGACTCAACCGGCCGCAGTCTATTGCGGCCAGACTGTTGCAGTGGCGTCACATTGGGGCTGCGGCGCACTTTAACCTTGAAGTTGCCGGGCAAATCTTCCATCACGTGCTGCGGCTTGCAAATCGGGAACCGGATCAAGATGATTTTTCTGCATGTGGACGACAATGCCTCCGACCGGGTGGCAAAACTGGCCGAGGAGACGGGCGGCAGCGTCCTGACCATCGACCTTGGCGTGGCACGGGTCATCGATCCCAACGTGATCAACAAGTGGCTCAGCGAGGTCTCCGACCCCAAGCTGATCGTCGTCTACAACGCCCAGGCGACAAACCGCGACGAGCGCCGGTCGTTCGAGGCGATGCGCCGGGTCGCCAAGTTCCGCGGCATCGACGTTCACATGATCGGCGAACGCTCGGTCGAGCATGTCGTCGACCAGATCGTCAGCACTGACACCGACCTCATCACCGTCGCCCCGGGCTCAACCGTCGGTGCGCAGGTCGCAGAACTGTTGCAGTCGGAAAAGATGACGCCGTTCGAGCGGGCGGAAATGGATATTCCAACCCTTGAAGAGGCGATGGCCGCCGGCAATCTGAATGCCGATCAGGCCCAGCAGCAGATCGATTGGATGAAGGCGCAGGCGGTCTTTGTGAACAATCTGTATCAGGTCAATATCGAGTTCATGCCCGACAACTTCGCCCACCTGATGATCCGCCGCATCGACCGCCAGCCGATCCACAACTGGGGCCACTTCCAGCAGATCAAGAACGAACTGCTTGGCGAGCAGTGCGAGGCGATCGAAATCTATCCCAAGGTGTCGCGGCTGGTGGACGACAAGAACCACTATCACCTGTGGGGCTCGCGCTCGCCGGAGTTCAAGTTCCCGTTCGGCATCGAGGCGCGCAGCGACGACGACGGTTCGCAATAGAAAACCCGGCATGCTTGCCAGCACGCCGGGCGATACGATGCAGCCTGGCAGGGGGACGATTAAGAGGGAAATCCTGCCAGTTCAGCGGTCACTCGGACAGAGATGAGAACTCTTCCTCGTTGAGCTGGCCGTCGCTGTCGGCATCGGCATCCTTGAAGGTGTCTTCATCGAGATCCGGCATTGCGGCCTTGGCTTCTTCCATGCTGATGCCACCGCTGCCATCGGCGTCGACGGCGGACCACTCGGCGGCCTGTGCTGCGGAAATTGTGAGAGCCGACACGGCAAGTGCGGCGAGGAATTTCTTCATTTTGCGTCTCCAGTGTTTTGAGGAAGCCAGCATTCAGGCGGCCTTCGCCGCTGACCGATGAGGCCGGCTTCAACGCTCCCCATCTGACCGAGGATTGTCATATAGGGTGGTGACTTATTCGCGACGCAATTGTTTCCACGTGCAGGAAAATCTGTGATTTCTTTGTGTCAAATCAGCTATTTGCGACATTGCGCCAGCCGGATGTCGCAAATGACACAAGCACGCCGGGAGATTTTGCGCGGTATCGCCGCGGCCTGCTGTGTCGGCGCTGGCATCCGTTGCCGGGTGCCGTCGGTCAGTGGGCCTTTTCAAGCACGGCGATGAAGAAGCCGTCGGTGCCGTGCGATGCCGGGGTCAGCAGCAGGGTGTCGCCGTTGCCATCGGCGGAAGCCGGCGGTTCGGTGCCGATGGCTGAGCGCCAGATGTCACCGTAAGGGACCAGGCAGAAGGCCGGATGGTGCGCGAGGAACGCGGCGATGCGTTCGCCGTTCTCGCGCGGCAACACCGAGCAGGTGACGTAGATCAGGCGGCCACCGGGCCTGACGAGGCCGGCGGCGCGCTTAAGGACCTGCGACTGGTCTTCGATGCGCTCGGCCAGCAGGCGTTCGTTGAAGCGCCATTTGGCATCCGGTCGGCGGCGCCAGGCGCCGGAGCCCGAGCACGGCGCATCGACCAGAACGCGATCCATGCGGCCGTCGAGCGCGTCCAGCCGCTGCGGCTCGTCGGCGGCTATTACCTGGACATTGCGCGCCCCTGCCCGGCCGATGCGATCGAAGATCGGACGCAGGCGGTGTTTGTCGGCATCGTGGGCGAAGAGCTGGCCCTTGTTGGCCATTGCCGCCGCCAGGGCCAGGGTCTTGCCGCCGGCGCCGGCGCAGATGTCGGCGACCTGATGGCCCGGTTTGGCATCGCACATCAGGGCGGCCACCTGCGATCCGGCATCCTGCACCTCGAACCATCCGCGGGCATGGGCCGGGTCGGCCTCGACGTTGGGATTGCGGCCGTCAGCGCGCGGCACCGGCAGGCGCACGCCCAGGGGCGACAACGGCGCCTCGGCGGCCCCATACTTGGCCATCGCCTTGAGCAGCTTCTGCCGGTCGGCCTTCAGCGTGTTGGCCCGCAGGTCGACCGGGGCGCGTTCGGCAAGCGCGCGGGCCTGATCGACGGCGGCGGCACCGAAGGTATCCTGCAGGTCGCCGATCAGCCAGTCCGGCCAGTCGCCGGCAACGTGGGGCGGCGCCTCGCCGGCGGGTTCTGCCAGGCGTTCGCGTTCGCCCGTGCTCAGGCTGCCCGGCCCGAACTTTTCATCGAATGCCGCGGCTATGTCCGCCACGGCAAGCCGCCAATGATCCGCCAGGGTGGCGATCACCAGCGCGCGCGGCGCGTCGTCCGTCATTCTGTGGGCGCAGGATGCCTTGCGGCGCAGGACGTCGTAGACAAGATTGCCGATCGCCGCCCGGTCGCCGGAGCCGGCAAAGCGGTTGGCGCGGGCCCAGTCCTTCAGGCTGGCGGCCACCGGACGCGGGCGCGCCAGGATGTCGGCCAGGATTTCGATCGCCGCGCTGCAGCGGCCGCCGGGACGCATCGGCTATCCCTGGCGCTGGTAGTTCGGCGCCTCGCGGGTGATCATCACGTCGTGGGCGTGGCTTTCGCGCAATCCGGCACCGGAAATGCGGATGAACTCGGCGCTGGTGCGCATCGTCTCCAGGTCGTTTGAGCCGGTGTAGCCCATCGCCGCGCGCAGGCCGCCGAGCATCTGATGCAGCACCGTCGAGACGGCGCCCTTGTAGGGCACCTGGCCCTCGATGCCTTCCGGCACCAGCTTCAGGCTGTCCTTGACCTCGGCCTGGAAATAGCGGTCGGCGGAGCCGCGGGCCATGGCGCCGACTGAACCCATGCCGCGGTACGACTTGTAGCTGCGGCCCTGGTAGAGATAGACCTCGCCCGGGCTCTCGTCGGTGCCGGCAAGCAGCGAACCGACCATGGCGACGCTGGCGCCGGCGGCCAGAGCCTTGGCCAGATCGCCGGAGAACTTGATGCCGCCATCGGCGATCACCGGCACCCCGGCGGCGTGGCCGGCCTCGGCGCAGTCCATGATGGCGGTGAGTTGCGGCACGCCGACGCCGGCAACGATACGCGTGGTGCAGATCGAGCCGGGCCCGATGCCGACCTTGACCGCATCGGCGCCGGCATCGATCAGCGCGCGTGTCGCGTCGCCGGTCGCCACGTTGCCGGCAATGACCTGGACCCGGTTGGACAGTTTCTTGATCCTGCTGACCTGGTTGAGAACATGGACCGAATGACCATGCGCGGTATCGACGACGACCAGATCGACGCCGGCATCGATCAACGCCTCGGCGCGCTCAAAGCCGTTGTCTCCGGTGCCGGTTGCGGCGGCCACGCACAGACGGCCCTGGTCGTCCTTGGAGGCGTTGGGATAGGCCCGGGCCTTTTCCATGTCGGTGACGGTGATCAGACCGACGCAGCGGTATTCGTCATCGACGACGATCAGCTTTTCGATGCGGTGCTGGTGCAGGAGCTTCTTGGCGACACCGGGATCGACGCCTTCCATCACGGTCACCAGGTTCTTGCGGGTCATCAGGTCTTCGACCTTCTGATCCATATCGCTGGCGAAACGGACGTCGCGGTTGGTGATGATGCCGACCAGCGTGCCGGGCGTGCCGTCGGCACTGTCGCTGTCGACCACCGGGATGCCGGATATGCGATGCCGGTCCTTCAGCGCCAGCACATCGGCCAGCGTCTTGTCGGGGGTCACGGTGACCGGGTTCACGACCATGCCGGATTCGAAACGCTTGACCTGGCGAACCTGGTTGGCCTGTTCTTCCGGGGTCATATTGCGGTGGATGACGCCGATGCCGCCGAACTGGGCCATGGCGATGGCCATCTGGGTTTCGGTCACGGTATCCATGGCCGAGGAAATGATCGGCACCGCCAGGCTGATGTCGCGGGTCAGTTTGGTCGAGGTATCGACCTCGGCCGGCAGCACCTCGGAAGCGGCGGGCTTCAAGAGCACGTCATCGAATGTCAGATATTCTTCCAGGGTGGTCGAACGCGCGGCTCCAGCCATTGCCAATCTCCGATCGTCGGGTGCGGGGCGTGCATCTAGGGAACTGTACGAACTGTCGCGAGATGCCCTGATTGGCGGTTGTCTTTAACACTCCTGCGAAAGGACACAAAGCGCTGAATCACATTCCGGCACAGAAATTTCCCAACTTCTCGGCAGGAGCAAAATATCCTAGGCTGCGGATGGCCAAAACGCGGGGATGGGGAACGGACATGAGCGACACTGCAATCAAATCGATGAAGCTCTATTCGCAGGTCGACCGGGTGTTCAACGATCTGCGCGCGGCCGGCATCGCGGGCGATGCACCGCTGAGCGTCGAGCTGCTGTCGCGCTTCGACCAGTATCACTACTACGGCACCGATGCGGTCGACGAAGCCGTCGAGCGCGCCGGCATCACCGCCGCAAGCAAGGTGCTCGACGTCGGTTCGGGCATCGGCGGTCCGGCGCGATATCTGGCCGACACGACCGGCTGTTCGGTCACGGCCATCGAACTGCAGGCCGATCTCAATGACGTTGCCAGCCAGCTGACCGCCCGCTGCGGCCTCGGCGAGCGCATCGCGCATCGCTGCGCCGACATCCTCGCAGCGCCGCTGCCAAAGGACCATTTCGATGCCGTGGTGAGCTGGCTGTGCTTCTATCACATCCCCGACCGGCGAGGCCTGCTGGCGCAATGTTTTGCGACCCTCAGGCCCGGCGGCGTGTTGTATGTCGAAGACCTGTTCGCGCTGGGCGAATTCACAGCCGATCAACAGGCGCTGCTGGCGCACATGCTGTTCGCCAACTACCTGCCGTCGCCGGCAACCTACCGGGCAGACCTTGAGGCCGCCGGCTTTCAAGACATCGCCTTTGAGGATGTCACCGGCCATTGGGCGCCGTTCGTCGCGGGCCGGCTGCAGAACTATCTCGCCGAGCGGGCCAAGAATGTCGCCACCCACGGGCAAGCGGTGGTCGACGACATGGAGACGTTCTATCGCGCGGTGAACGACCTTTTCAAAGGCGGCAGTCTCGGCGGCGCCCGCGTGGTCGCCCGCAAGCCGCTGTAGATGTTCAAGTTGTGAGGTGATCCGGCACCGGCCCGCTCCCCCGCCCAACCACCCGATAAGAGGATACCCCATGGGTGGTTGGGCGGGGGAGCGGGCCGGTGCCGATTGAGCCGCGCTATGGGCTACTGAGCGAGGCGCGCCGGATTGCCGGTCGCCCGCATGGCGGTGGCCGAGGCGATCTCGCGAATGAGTTTCTTGCGCATGGCGTCGATCACATCTTCATACTCATTGACCGTCATGACGAACGAGCCGGCGCCGCCGGTTACCTGCGCTTCGTAATAGCGGTCGAGGAAC
>JAHEJE010000370.1 GCA_024639035.1 Alphaproteobacteria bacterium | reverse complement strand
TCATGCCGGTGAGATACTGACCGGTGAGCGATGCCGGATTGCTCATGACGTCTTGCGGTTTGCCTTCGGCGACGACCTTGCCGCCATGAACGCCGGCGCCGGGTCCGATGTCGACGACGTAATCGGCACTGCGCACGGCATCCTCGTCGTGCTCCACGACAATGACCGTGTTGCCCAGATCGCGCAGTCGCACCAGGGTTTCGAGAAGCCTGGCATTGTCTCTCTGGTGCAGTCCGATGGACGGCTCGTCGAGGACGTACAGCACACCGGTCAAACCCGACCCGATCTGCGAGGCAAGGCGGATGCGTTGGCTTTCACCGCCCGACAAAGTGCCAGATTTGCGTGACAGGTTGAGGTATTCGAGCCCGACATCGACCAGAAACTTCAAACGGTCCCGGATTTCCTTGAGAATACGGTCTGCGATCTCCCGCTGCTGGGCGCTCAAGGCCTCAGGCGCCGCATCGAACCAGCGCTGCGCGTCGAGGATGGACATCTGCGACACTTCGCCGATATGCAGGCCGGCGATCTTGACCGCCTTGGCCTGCGGCTTGAGGCGATAGCCCGAACAGGCGCTGCACGGGTGATCGGACTGGAAGCGGGCTAGCTCCTCACGCACCCAAGACGAATCTGTCTCATGCCAACGGCGCTGGATGTTGCCGATTACCCCTTCGAACGACTTCCTGGTTTTGTAGCTGCGTAGCCCGTCGTCATAAATGAACGTGATCTCTTCGGCACCCGACCCGAACAGGATGGTATCGCGAACCTCTTGCGGCATGTCGTACCAGGGCGTCTGCATCGAAGCCCCGTAGTGATTGCAGATCGCTTCAAGCGTTTGCGTGTAGTAGGGCGAGGTATTGCCGGTCTTGGCCCACGGGATGATGGCACCCTGGCGCAGTGACAGGTTCTGGTCCGGCACCACAAGATCGGCTTCGAATTTCAGCTCAGTACCGAGACCGTCACACTTGGCACAGGCGCCGAACGGGTTGTTGAACGAAAACAACCGTGGCTCGATCTCATCGATGGTGAAACCGGACACCGGACAGGCAAAGCGTTCCGAAAAGGTGATGCGCTCATGGGTCTCGTTGAGCGACTTGTTGGCACTGTCCTTTGCAGTCTCGCTGTCGGCCAGCGGCCGGTCGGCGAACTCCGCCAACGCCAGCCCGTCAGCCAGCTTCAATGCGGTTTCCAGCGAGTCGGCCAGCCGGTTCGACAGGTCCGGCCGGATGACCAGCCGGTCGACGACCACATCGATGTCATGCTTGTACTTCTTGTCGAGGGCAGGGGCCTCGGCGATCTCATGGAAGGCGCCGTCGATCTTGACCCGTTGAAAGCCCTGCTTCAGCAGTTCGGCCAGTTCTTTGCGGTACTCGCCCTTGCGCCCGCGCACGATCGGCGCCAGCAGATAGAGCCGCGTGCCCTCCTCAAGCGCCAGCAGCCGGTCGACCATCTGGGTCACGGTCTGACTTTCGATCGGCAGGCCGGTGGCCGGCGAATAGGCGATGCCGACCCGCGCGAACAGCAAGCGCATGTAGTCGTAAATCTCGGTCACCGTTCCGACCGTGGACCGCGGGTTGCGGCTGGTGGTCTTCTGCTCGATGGAGATTGCCGGAGACAGTCCGTCGATCTGATCGACATCCGGCTTCTGCATCATTTCCAGG
Organism: Alphaproteobacteria bacterium; assembly: GCA_024639035.1. Taxonomy (GTDB): domain Bacteria; phylum Pseudomonadota; class Alphaproteobacteria; order Rhizobiales; family Aestuariivirgaceae; genus JAHEJE01. Next base: position 961 of record JAHEJE010000370.1, on the reverse strand, counting down.
AACTGCCGGGCATAGGCAGAAAGCGACTCGACATAACGCCGTTGGCCCTCGGCGTAGATGGTGTCGAACGCCAGCGAGGATTTGCCCGATCCGGACAGGCCGGTGAACACGATCAGCTCATCGCGCGGCAATTCCAGCGAGACATCTTTCAGATTATGCTCGCGCGCACCCTGAATCTTGATATGACGGTGTTGTTCGACCATGGCCACGGATTAGACCAGAATAGGAACACGAGCAATGGCGAATGGGGCAGCACGGGGCCTCATGCGGGCTTTGTTCACAGATGTCCTGACAAACCCTGTCAGGATGCGGCCGCAATTCACCCATCTACCGCCACCGGAGGGATAGAGCGCAAATGTCATTCGATTACACCGGAAAGACCGTATTCGTCTCCGGCGGCACCAGCGGCATCAACCTGGGCATTGCCAGGGGATTTGCGGCGGCAGGCGCCAATCTGTTCGTCATCAGCCGCAATCCGGACAAGGTGGCGGCCGCCGTCGCCGAACTGAACGGGGCCGGCGCGAAAGCGGATGGCGCCAGCGCCGATGTGCGCGATATCGAGGCCGTCAGAGCCGCCTTTGCCCAGTGTGCCGCCGCTTTCGGCAAGATCGACGTCCTAGTGTCCGGTGCGGCGGGCAATTTTCCCGCCCGGGCCAACGACATTTCATCGAACGGGTTTCGCTCGGTGCTGGAGATTGATCTGCTCGGCACGCATCACGTCATGACCGCCGCCTACGATCATCTGACCAAGCCGGGCGCCAGCATCATCAACATATCGGCACCCCAGGCCATCGTCGCCATGACCGGTCAGGCCCATGTCTGTGCCGCCAAGGCCGGTGTCGACATGGTGACCCGGACCCTGGCCCTGGAGTGGGGTCCGCATGGTATACGGATCAATTCGGTCATTCCCGGCCCGATCGAGGATACCGAAGGCATGCGCCGGCTGGCCCCGACCGCCCAG
>JAHEJE010000087.1 GCA_024639035.1 Alphaproteobacteria bacterium | reverse complement strand
CATCGGCAGCGCATCGAATGTCAAAGGCCAGGCGACGGCGATCAACGACGGCGACGTGCGCAACCTGAAAGTCGCGGCGCCGATCCAGATGTCGGACCAACTGGCAACCGGCGCCGACAGCCGCCTGGAAGTGACATTCAACGACGGCACTCTGTTGACCATGGGCGCCGATGCCAGCCTGAAGGTCGACGACTACGTTTTCCAGGCCCCGGATCAGAAGAATTCCCTGCAGCTTCTCGCAGTCGGCGCATTCAAGCTGGTTTCGGGCGCCATCAACAAGCCGGAGGGCAACAACGTCAAGATCGTCACTCCGGTTGGTGCCCTGGCGGTGCGCGGCACCGATATGTGGGCCGGGCCGATCGATGGCGCTTATGGCGTACTGCTGATCGAGGGTCAGGTGACCGTGACGACGAACGGCGGCGCCGTGACGCTGAGCGAGCCCGGCAGCGGCACCAACATTGCCGATATCGCCTCGCCCCCCGGACCGATCACCCAATGGCCGCAAGACAAGGTCGTCCGGGCCCTGGCATCGGTCGCATTCCAGTAGCCGCGCGCACGGATCAGGACACGGCTTCATGGCCAGCATGAACAGCATGCAGATCGCGGTGTTGCCGGGCGATGGCATCGGTCCGGAAGTGATGTCGCCCTGCATCGAGTTGCTCACCACGGCCACCCGGCTGACCGGTGCACCAAACCTAGAGTTTGACACCTTGCCCTGTGGCGCCGCCCTGTATGCTGAAACCGGCAACGCCCTGCCTGACGAGACCCTGGCACGGGCTGAGGCCGCCGAGGCCATTCTTCTCGGCGCCATGGGCCTGCCCGACATCCGCTATCCCGACGGCCGCGAGATCGTGCCGCAGATCGAATTGCGCGAAATCCTCCAGCTTTATGCCGGCGTCCGGCCGGTCAGAACCTTCCCCGGTCTGCCAGTGCCGCTGTCCGATCCGCGCGCCTTTAAGATCGATTTCATCCTGATCCGCGAATCGACCGAAGGCCTGTTCACCGAGCGCAGCAAGCCGCAGGATGGCACCACCGATGCGGCCCGCGATCTCATGCAGGTCACCCGCCAAGGCTGCGACCGGCTGTTCGACTTCGCCTTCTCGCTGGCCGCCAGGCGTAAAGCCAATGGTGCGCCCGGTCACCTGACCTGCGTCGACAAGGCCAACGTTCTCGGCTCGATGGCGTTCTTTCGCGACATCTTCGACGAACACGCCCGCAGACATCCCGGCATCGCCACCAGCCGATGCTATGTCGATGCCATGGCACTCAACCTGATCCGCAATCCCTGGACGCTCGATGTGCTGGTGACCGAGAACATGTTCGGCGACATCCTGTCCGACGAAGGTGCTGCCCTCATGGGCGGTCTCGGCTTTGCCCCGTCGGCCGACATCGGCACACACAACGCCGTGTTCCAACCCTGTCATGGCACCGCCCCCGACATCATGGGCACCGGCAAGGCCAATCCCACCGCCATGTTCCTGTCCGGCGCCCTGATGCTCGATTGGCTTGGCGAACGACACACCGAGCCCACCCTTACCGAGGCCGCTGCAAGGTTGACCCATGCCATCGAACAGGCCTTCGCCGGCGACCGGCTTGATCCGACCGAAACCGGCGGCGCACACGGCCTCGTTGAAATCACCGATGCGGTCAGGGCAAAACTGCGCTAGGGTCCGGACTGATGGACACCGACAAGAAAACCATACTGATCACCGGTGCCGGCTCGGGCATCGGGCGGGCGACGGCACATGCATTCCTGCGCGCCGGTTACACCGCAATTCTCGCCGGACGGCGCCTTGCCACGCTCGAACAGGCCGTGTCGGCCGCACCGCAAGGATCGCGCCGGCGCGCCCACTGCATCGCTTGCGACGTCGCAAAGCCGGGCGCCGTCGAAGCCATGTTCGAAACCATACGAAAAGATCATGGCCGCCTGGACGTTTTATTCAACAACGCCGGCACCTTCGTCATGGGTGCCCCGTTGGGCGATATTTCGCCCGAGCAATGGAAGTCGGTCATCGATGTCAATCTGACCGGGTCGTTCCTGTGCGCCCGCGCCGCCTTCAACCTGATGCGTGAGCAGACCCCGCAGGGCGGCCGGATCATCAACAACGGCTCGATTTCCGCCTATGTCCCGCGCCCCGGCTCGGCCCCCTACACCGCCTCCAAACACGCGATAACCGGGCTCACCAAATCGACCGCACTGGACGGCCGGCCCTACAACATCGCCTGCGGCCAGATCGATGTCGGCAACGCCGCCTCGGAAATGACGGCCAAGATGTCCGACGGGGTGCTGCAGGCTGACGGTTCGGTTACCGCCGAACCGGTCATGGATGTCCGCCACGTCGCCGACGCCGTGCTCCATATGGCAAGCCTGCCGCTTGATGCGAACGTACTGTTCATGACCGTCATGGCAACCAACATGCCCTATGTCGGGCGCGGCTGAACCTATGCGATATAGATTGCCCGGAAATCGTTGACGTTGGTGCGCGTCGGCCCGGTGACGATCAGGTCGTCCAGGGCCTGAAAGAACCCGTATCCGTCATTGTTGTCGAGCATCGCCTGACCGTCAAGGCCAAGCGCCCGCGCCCGCGCCACGGTATCCGGCCCGCAATGCGCCCCGGCATTGTCCTCGCTGCCGTCGATGCCATCGGTATCGCAGGCAATCGCGTGAATGCCGTCGGCACCATCGAGCGCCACCGCCAAAGACAGCAGAAACTCTGCATTGCGCCCGCCGCGGCCGTTACCCCTGACCGTCACCGTGGTCTCGCCGCCTGAAAGCAGGACCAGCGGACCTTTTCCGGTCTTCTCGACGGCAAGCCGTGCCATGTCCGCCCCGACGGCGCGCGCTTCTCCCTCGATATCATCGCCGAGCAGTTGCACCGCAACACCCTGCGCCCGGCAATAGTTCGCTGCAGCATCCAGCGCCATCTGCGGCGTCGCGATCATCCGGTAGTCGGTACCGGCCAGCCGCCGATCGCCCGGCTTCGGCGTTTCCGCCGCCGGCGATGCCAGAAACGCGGCAACCCCCGGCGCGATGTCTATGTTGTAACGCTTCAGGATCGCCAGCGCGTCCGCCGCAGTCGACGGATCGGCGACCGTCGGGCCCGAAGCGATGATCGAAGCATCGTCTCCCGGCACATCGCTGATCGCCAATGTAACCACACGGGCCGGATGAGCTGCCGCTGCAAGCCGGCCGCCCTTGATCGCCGAAAGGTGCTTGCGCACCGTGTTCATTTCATCGATCGGTACGCCTGACCGCAACAATGCTTTGTTGATCGCCTGTTTTTCATCGAGTTGCAGTCCTTCGCCGGGCATCGTCAGCAGCGCCGACCCCCCTCCCGAAATCAGGCACAGCACGAGGTCATCCGCCGTCAGCCCCTGCACTTTGGTCAAGATGCGATGGGCGGCCTCGCGACCGCGCTGGTCCGGGACCGGATGCGAGGCCTCGACGACCTCGATCGACCGGCACGGCGCTCCATGCCCGTCACGGGTGACCACCAGCCCGTCCAGCCCGCCACGCCAGTTGTCTTCCACCGCCTTGGCCATCGCCGCAGCGCCCTTGCCGGCGCCGATCACGACCGTGCGGCCCGCGGTCGGCGGTTCAGGAAGATGCCCTGGCAAGCAATGACTTGGCCGGACGGCATCGAGCGCCACTTCAAACAGCGACTGCAGGAACAGGCGTGGCGATTGAACGGAAGTGGACGGCATGACGACGCTGCTGAGTTGGCGGTGACGGGCACGGCACAGGCAGAAAATTCCCTCTGCATCCCGCGCCGCATGGCGGCCCTGATTAGCAAGCTTTTGCCGACTTGGCGAGGATGTAGCGCCCTACCACGACCAGCCGGGCATGGGCCTAGGGTCAGGACCTTAGTTTCTGACGATCATCACCGATTGCTTGGCATGCCGCGCCACGCGCGCCGCATTGGGTCCAAGCAGATAGTCCGACATCTCGGGCCGGTGCGACGCCATCACGATGACATCGCATCCGCAATCGTCGGCAGCGGCGATGACTTCCTTGTAGATCGTGCCATGCACAACCCGACTTCCAGCCAGCAAATCAGCCGGGATTTGCTGCTCGCACAGCTTTTTCAATTCGGCATCGGATGCAGCCTTGGCCTTGTCGGCGAAGTCTTGCGGAAAGTGGTTGGCAACCAATGGCATGCCGAAGTCGGGAATAACGGTCACGACTTCTATCTTGGCACCGAATTGTTTGCCGAGCGCCACCGCCGTCGGCGCCGCGCGCTCCCAGGAACTGGGATCACCCAGGTCGACCGACAACAGAATCGTTTGGTACATGTTTGTCCCCTTGCGTTCCTAGGCCGCTACGGTTTCGGTCTCGCCATGGCGTTTGCGGTGCCGGCTTATTTGCAGGAAGATGATCAGTCCAAGCAGCAGCAAGGCCGGAACGTAGAACACTTCCTTGGGCATACGGTCCCGCTCGATCAGGACTTTCTCGATGTAGAGCGGATTGTCCAGATCTCCGATCGTGAACTGCTTGTCCAAGTGCTTCAACTTGGAATCCCAGGTCAGGCTATCGATGGTGATCTTGCCCGCTTCTTCCAGGACATTGAGCCCCGCCTGCGTGAAGCGGGTCTCACCATCGCCGGCGGCCCCCATCTTCAACTCAAGAAACGTTGAGTCAAGCTTGTCCGGATTGTCGAAATCCGGCCCGACGACGCGCACCCGCAAATTGCTGCCCTCCGGTGCCGCGGCGGCCAATTGCAAAACCTCGGCCCCCGCCCTTTCTTCATAGGGTGGCGAAACCTGATCGAGCAGCAGGCCCGGTCGGAACAGCGTCAGGGCGATCACAAGCAACGCCACCGTTTCCCAAACACGGCTCTTGGTAAAGAACCAGCCTTGCGTCGCCGCCGCGAACAGCATCATGGCGATGGTGGCAATAATAAACACGAAAACGGCCTGAACCGGTCCGACATTGATCAGCAGCAGGTCGGTGTTGAAAATGAACAGGAACGGCAACAGGGCGGTCCGAATATCGTACATGAAGCCCTGCACGCCGGTCTTGATCGGATCGCCCTTCGAAATGGCGGCAGCCGCATAGGCCGCCAGCCCCACCGGCGGCGTGTCGTCGGCCAGGATGCCGAAATAGAACACGAACAGATGGACCGCCACCAGCGGCACGATCAGTCCCGACTTGGCGCCGAGCGCCACGATGACCGGCGCCATGAGCGACGACACCACGAGGTAATTGGCCGTGGTCGGCAACCCCATGCCGAGAATCAGGCTCATCACCGCCACCAGCACCAGCATGACAATGAGGATGCCACCGGACAGGAATTCGACCAGTTCACCGACCATGGAATGGGCACCGGTCAGCGAGATAGCCCCGACGATCACGCCCGCCGCCGCCGTGGCGATACCGATCGAGATCATGTTGCGGGCACCGGCCACCATACCCTCGACCCACTCCGACAGCCCTCTGCGGAAATCCTCGCCGAGGTTCAGATTACCGCGGAACATCGCCTTGACGATGTGTTGGGTGAGCGCAATGAAGCTCATCGCCAGGCAGGCGAAGAATGCCGCCGTCGATGGCGACAACCGGTCCGGTGTCGGCAGGATGCACCACAACAGGATGATGATCGGCAGCAGATAGTAGAGGCCGGTCCAGGCGGTGTCGCCAGCCTTCGGCAACACTTCCATCGGCGCTTCCGGGTCATCGGCTTCGAGGTCCGGACGCTTGGCGGCGAACCATGCCAAGACCAGATAGGCAATGCCGGAAATAGCGATCACGGCCCACAGCGAGATGCCGGGATAAGCTTCCTTGATAAAACCGAGCGTGTAGTAAACCGCGATGAACAGGAACGCCACGACAAGAAAGCCGGTCAGGAAACCGATCATCTTCTGGGCAAGCGTCTTGACCACCGTATCGGCGGGCTTTGGAATGCCTTGCAGGTTCAGTTTGCAGGCTTCAAGATGCACGATGTAAACCAGCGCGATGTAAGACACGAGTGCCGGGATCAACGCATGCTTGAGCAGCGTGGTGTATTCAACACCGGTGAACTCGGCAATGAGAAACGCAGCCGCACCCATCACCGGTGGTGTCAACTGGCCGTTGGTCGATGAGGCCACTTCAACCGCGCCGGCCTTTTCAGGTGAAAAGCCGGTCCGCTTCATGAGAGGAATGGTGAAGGTACCGGTCGTCACCGTGTTGGAGATCGAGGAACCGGAGTACAAGCCACTCAGCGCCGAGGCGATAACCGCCGCCTTGGCCGGCCCGCCGCGGAAGGAACCGAGCAGCGCAAAGGCGATCTTGATGAAGTACCCGCCTGCGCCGGCCTTTTCGAGGATCGAGCCGAACAGGACGAACAGGAAGATCATCTGCGTCGAGACAGCCAGCGGTGTGCCGAACACTCCCTCTTCCTGCATCCAGAAATGCCAGGTGCCTTTGACGAACGAGGCCCCGCCCCAGTTTCCGCCACCGATATAAGCGTACCCCATGAGTATGGCCGCCACCACGACCAGTGGTGCACCGAGAGAACGGTAGACGGCGATTGCCAGGACCACCATGCCAACAACGGCAACACTCATGTCGAAGCGAATATTGTCGTGGGCAAAATCGCCAGCACGATTGGCGATATCTGAGTCCATCACCACCATGTAGAGAATTGCCAAGGCGCCAAGTCCAAGGAGGATCCAGTCATAAAGCGGGATCTTATTTCTCGGCGCGCCCTTGTAGAGCGGAAACGCCATACAAGCCAGCACCAGCGCGAACAGCAGATGGATTTTGCGCGAAATCGACAGGTTGCCGATGAACTGGAAAAACCCAATGCCAGTGCTGATTGTCAGTTCACTCGGCAGTGGCGACGAAATGTAGAGCTGATAGCAGGCCCATACAAAGCAGATGATTGGAATGAGATTCTTCGTCGACCCGGTCAGATTACGCCCGCCGGACTCAACCTCTGCCACAAGCGCATCGGCCTTCGACAGTTCTTTTTCCGCAGCCATGGTTCTCGACCTCCCCTACATGCCGGCAATGCGGCATATCTGAACCATCCCCTCAGGCTTGCGCACTCACGTGCAGCGGCGCGCGGTTTTTCTCTTTCGAACCGCGGCAAGCTTGCGAGGAAGCAACGGGGAGGTATTTCTACCTCCCCGCCAAACCAAAGCCGGACTACATCCAGCCTTTTTCCTTGTAGTATTTCATTGCCCCGTCATGGATCGGTGCAGACAGACCATCCTTGATCATCTCCTCGGCCTTCAGATTGGCGAACGCCGGATGCAGTTTCTGGAACTGATCGAGATTCTCGAACACCGCCTTGACGACCTCATAGACGACCTCGTTGGGAACGTCGGCACTGCTCACGAACGTCGCGCCGACACCGAACGTCTTGATGTCTTCCTTGTTGTTGTACATGCCGGCCGGAATGGTCGCGTTGCGGTAGTAGGGCCGCTCAGCGATCAGCTTGTCGATGGCTTCACCGGTCACATTCACCAGGTGAGATGCGCATGAGGCCAGTGATTCCTGGGTCAGGGCTGACGGATGGCCAACCAGCCAGAAATAGGCATCGATCTTGCCGTCGCACATCGCCGCACCGGTCTCGGCAGATTTCATGCCGGCAGCCAGCGCAAGGTCTTCACGCTTCCAGCCCAACGCTGCTTCCATCACTTCCCAGGTGCCGAGCGTGCCGGAGCCGGGATTGCCGATGTTCAGCCGCTTGCCCTTGGCATCGGAGATGTTGTTGATACCTGAATCGTCACGGGCGATAACCGTTACCGGCTCGGGATGCACCGAGAACACCGCGCGAAGTTTCTCGAACTTGCCGTTGTCCTCGAACTTCGAGGTGCCGTTATAGGCATGATACTGCCAATCCGACTGAGCCACGCCGAACTGCAGTTCGCCGGCCCGGATTGTATTGATGTTGTAGATCGAGCCACCGGTCGATTCCGCTGAACAGCGAATGCCGTGTTCCTTGCGGCCTTTATTGACCAGACGGCAAATGGCGCCGCCGGTCGGATAATAGACCCCGGTAACGCCACCGGTACCGATCGAAATGAACTGCTCTTGAGCCTGGGCTCCAGCGATTGACAGACCTACAAAACCAGCGGCGGCCAATGCGCCTACCAGAACTTTCTTCATACTAGATTTCCTCCCTATTTCGGCAACTGCCGATCAGGAGACACTAGGATGAATCTGCGTGAATGGCAAATCCCAGTTTGCCCGTCTCGCGGGGTCCGGCGCGTCAACCGTTTTTTGCGACGATTCCGTGCGACTTCGTCCCGCGCCGCTCGAGCCAGAACTTGAGCTGTTTTGGCAGAGTCATCTTTGGCAGGGCAAACGCCGAGTACGGCGTGATCGCCACCATATTTATGTAGCGGCGATAGCGCTCGGTGACTTCGCGCGGTGAAACCCCGTGGATGCTCTTGGGCGAATTGACGAAGCCGACATAGCGGTTTGCACCATAGACGACCTTGCCGGTCTCGCGCACCTCGCTCAGCGGCGCATAATGGCCACCGAACGCCGGTTTGCCCTTGAACGCATAGAGCGACAGGTCGCCACCGACGGTCTCGGTGTCATCCTCCGGCTTCATGTACAGCAACCCGGCGTAGATCTCGTCGGTGCCGTCGACATGAGCCGGACGCACCGAGCTCTTTTGCTTGACGGGCGTATTGATCACGAACAGGGCATCGAGCGCCACATCGGCCTGCCCGTCGGTGCCGCGCACCTTGACGCTCCAGTCTTCCAGCTTGCGCCCGGCCGCGGTCTCGAGATTGGGATGGGCCTCGCGAATCGCATCGCCGGCAACTCTCAGGATTTCCAGCCAATAGTCCCTGGAGGTGTGATAGCGGAAGAACTCCCGCCACCCGGCCGAGAATTCGGGATTGTCGATGATGTCGCGCGCCGGTATCCGTATCGCCTGGTTGTTGTCGGGCACAATGCCCTCGACAAACCGCTCCGGCGCCGGAAAGTCCCTCGCCAGCTTCTCGTACAGCCCCGGGTCGAGAGCCTGATCCACGACAAGATGCGCAAACGGATCGTGGTTCACATCGCGATCGGTGACACTTTCAAGCAGGCGTTCGCCCATTTTACACTCCAATTCAAGCAACAGGGATCCCTGTTCAACTCGTTCCCATGCCGGATTTGTACGCACCAATCAGGGTGGAATTCAAGGCCAATCCAGCGCCCCGCGTCCGCAGCCTGGCTCTATTTCTGCGGTGCTTCAAGCACCGTCGTGCATAGCGCCAGGATCTTCGCCGCCCGGTCCTTCAGACGGCCGCGGTAGGCCGTGCGCGATGCCGGATCGCAGAATTCGTACTCCCGGTCCATCCGCTCGACGATGACCATGAAGGCTGCCGCCAGCAACTGGTCGTCGGCCCCCAGCACCGGAGCGTCCTGCGCCGCCGCGACAACACCCAGCTCATGCCGCCACCAGCGGCTGAAGCCGGGCCGTTGCGTTGCCAGCCTGACCGCATCGCGGCACACCGGCCCGTGGTTGAGATATTCCCAATCGATGATGCAGGTTCGCTCACCAACCTTAAGAAGGTTGGTCCGGGTCAGGTCGCCATTGCAAGGCGCGCACAGCACATGGCCGTTGTGCTGCGCTGCGGACCCGGCAAACCGTTCCGCCCAGCCCGCCACCGCACCGGGCATCTCGATACCGGTTCTGGCACACAGATCACGGATCGACGCCCACCCGGCGCTGAAATCGAAATGATCCGCCAGCACCTCCGCCCGCAAACCGTTCGC
>JAHEJE010000086.1 GCA_024639035.1 Alphaproteobacteria bacterium | reverse complement strand
ACATCACCTATCCGCACTTTGCCCGCAACGGCTATGCCGGGGTGCGCGTCGACATCCGCGGCAATGGCGAGTCAGACGGCCTGATGGCCGGCGAGTACACCGCCCAGGAACTCACCGATGGCACCGAGGTCATCGCCTGGATCGCCGCGCAGGATTGGTGCGACGGCAACGTCGGCATGATCGGTCACTCTTGGGGCGGCTTCAACGGTCTGCAGGTCGGCGCGCTCGCGCCGCCGGCGCTGAAGGCCATCATTACCTCGTGCTCGACCGACGACCGCTACGCCGACGACATCCACTTCATGGGCGGTTGTCTCAACAACGACAACACCACCTGGTCGCAGCAGATGCTGTATTACTCGACCCGGCCGCCGGACCCGGCCCTGGTCGGCAAGCGTTGGCGCGACCTGTGGCTGCACCGGCTGGAGAACATGCCGTTCCTCGCCGCCGACTGGCTGCAGCATCAGCACCGCGATGCCTTCTGGAAGCACGCTTCGGTGTGCGAAGACTATGCCGCCATCAAGGCCCCGGTGCTTGCCGTCGGTGGCTGGTACGACAGCTACACCAACGCCATTCCCCGCCTGGTCGCCGGCCTGCCCGGCCAGGCCCGTGGCATCATCGGCCCGTGGGAGCACCGCTATCCGCACATGGCCAAGGTCACGCCGGGCATCGATTTCCTCGCCGAAGCCGTGCGCTGGTGGGATCACTGGCTGAAGGGCGCCGACAACGGCGTCGACGCAGACCCGGCCTTGCGCGCCTACATGATTAAGGCCGCGCCGGCATCGCAAAAGAACAGCCCGCGCGATGGCCACTGGGTCGGTGAACAGGCCTGGCCCTCACCCGCCATCGAAACACGTACCCTTCACCTCAGCGATACCGGCCTGACCGGCGAACCGGCGACCGACGGCTTTGCGAAGATCCACTCTCCAACCGACACCGGCCTGGCCTGCGGCAACTTCTGTCCCGGCATGCGCATTGATGACGAACTGCCCGGCGACCAGCGAGACGACGACACCAAATCCGTCATTTTTGAAACGCCGCCGCTCGATGAAGGCCTCGCCATCCTCGGCGCCCCCGAGATCGAGCTGGAAATCGCGGCCGATAAGCCGGTCGCCCTCATCGCCGCCCGCCTGTGCGATGTCGGCCCGGACGGCGCCAGCACCAGGGTCAGCCACAACCCGTTCAATCTCACCCATCACACTTCGCACGAACACCCCGAGGCACTGGTGCCCGGCAGGTTCTACCGGGTGCGCTTCAAGCTGTGCGATGCCGGCTATATCTTCCCGGCCGGCCACCGCATTCGCCTGGCGCTGTCGTCCAACTACTGGCCGATGGTCTGGCCGGCGCCAGACGATGCCACGTTGACCGTCCGGCTCGCCGGCAGTGCGCTGCATCTGCCTGTGCGTTCAGGCCAGGACGGTCGATTGGAAATGGCCCTGCCGCCACCTCTGCCCGAGACGTCATTCGAAGTCCTGCGCGCGCCATCCAACGTCCGCACCAGCGAAACCGAAGCCGGCCAGACGACCATCGAGATTGACGACGACCTCGGCCGCATGCACGACACCTCGAACGGCCTGATCACCGACAGCCGCGCCCGCCATCACTACCGCATCACGCCCGGCGATCCGCTGTCCGGCTGCACCGCCGCCGACTGGACGTTCGAGACGGCCCGGGAAGACTGGTCGGCCCGCGTCGAGACCGCAACCGAAATGACCTGTGATGCCAGCCATTTCCATCTCAAGGCCAAGGTGCAGGCCTATGTTGGAGATGAACGGGTGTTTGAGCGGCAGTGGAACGAAAGCATCGCCCGCGATCTGGTGTGAAAATTTGAACGAAACCTGAAAACCAAAACCTGGAGGAAGACATGTCAAACAAACAACACGCCCAATGGCTCATCGAGCAGGTCCGCAAGGGTCGCGTCTCGCGCCGCGAGTTCCTCGGTCGCGCCAGTGCGCTCGGCATTGCACTGACCACCGGCACCGCCCTGTTCAACGAGGCCCGCGCCGCCGAACCCAAGAAGGGCGGCCACATGCGTCTGGGCATGGGTCATGGCTCGACCACCGACGATCTCGACCCGGCCAAGATCGAGAACGGCGCCCAATGGGTCGCCGCATACGGCGTCGCCAACACCCTGACCGAACTGGCCGCCGACGGCTCGCTGGTGCCGGCCCTGGCCACCGCCTGGGAAGCCTCTCCCGACGCCAAGACCTGGACCTTCAAGCTGCGCAAGGGGGTTGAATTCCATAACGGCAAGACGATGACCGCCGACGACGTCATCGCCTCGATCAACCACCACCGGGGCAAAGACACCAAATCCGTCGGCAAGGCGATCATGGAAGCGGTCACCGATATCAAGTCCGACGGCCCGGACACCGTTGTCGTTGAGCTGTCCGGCGGCAATGCCGACTTTCCGTTCAACTTCAACGAAGCCACCTTCGGCATCTACCCGGCCAAGGACGACGGCATCGACTGGGCCGCCGGCGGCTCGGGCCCGTACAAACTGGTCAAGGAAAATCCCGGCGTCCGCCTCGACTTCGAACGTCATCCCAACTACTGGAAAGACGGCCATGCCCACGCCGACACCGTCGAGCTTCTGACCATCGCCGATGCCACTGCGCGCAACAACGCGCTCGTCACCGGCGCCGTAGACGTCATCGACCAGGTCGACTTGAAGACCGTCCATCTGATGGCCAAACGTCCCGGCATCACCGTGGAGGAGGGCGCCGGTCCCTTGCATTACGTCTTTCCGATGCGCATGAAGACCGCGCCTTTCGACAATGGCGATCTGCGCAAGGCGTTGAAGTTCGCGCTCAACCGTGAGGAGATGGTCAAGAAGATCCTCATCGGCCACGGTGTCGTCGGCAACGACAACCCGATCGGTCCGTCCTACCGCTACCACGCCGCCGACATCGAGCAGACGGCGTACGATCCCGACAAGGCCCGGCACCACATGGAAAAATCCGGCCTCGGCGACATCACCATCGACTTCAGCGTCTCCGATGCCGCCTTTGCCGGCGCCGTCGATGCCGCCTTGCTCTACCAGGCCTCGGCCGCCAAGGCCGGCATCAAGATCAACGTCGTGCGCGAGCCGGCCGACGGCTACTGGTCGAACGTCTGGGGCAAGAAGCCCTGGTGCGCCAGCTATTGGGGCGGCTACACCACCGAAGACACCATGTTCTCAACCGGCTATGCCGCCGGTGCGGCCTGGAACGACACCCAGTGGGACGACCCCAGGTTCAACGAACTGCTGGTCGCCGCCCGTGCCGAACTCGATGAGAAGAAACGCGCCGAGATGTACCGCGACATGCAGATCATGCTGCGTGATGAGGGCGGTGTCATCGCGCCGATGTTCGCCAATGCCGTCATCGCCCGCACCGACAAGATTGCCCACGCCGAGCAATCCTGGGTTCGCGCCTTCGACGGCCGCCGCATCATGGAGCGCTGGTGGATGGTATAGTACCCGCGGTACTTGCATCCGTTTTTTTGACGGGTGTACCGTGCTGCAATGACAGCGGTTTTCCTCGCGGCGCGCACCCCTTTGGGATTTTCCTGAAGGGGTGCTCGGGCGAGTCAACACAAGAGGTCCCGACCACATGAAACTTGACGAGTACGCCTCATATGACGGTCTTGGGCTGGCTGAGCTAGTCTCTTCAAAACAAGTGTCGCCGCGCGAACTGGCGCAAACCGCGATGCGCGGCATCGAAGCGGTCAACGACAAGATCAACGCCGTTGTCGAGGTTTACGACGACCGCATCGATGCGCTGGATGAGGCATCGCTCGGCACCGGGCCGTTCCGCGGCGTGCCGTTCCTGATCAAGGATGTCGGCGGCCAGGAAAAGGGCCGCAAGATCGAATACGGTTCGCGGCTGTGCAAGGGCATGGTCGCCGACTTCGACACCAACTTCTTCAAGCTTCTGCGGGCCAGCGGGCTGAACGTGCTCGGCCGGTCCAATACGCCGGAATACTCGATCGCCGGTTCGGCGGAGAACCTGCTGTACGGCAACACCTCGACGCCGTGGCGCCAAGGCTACTCCGCCGGCGGCTCGACCGGCGGCGGCGCTGCCGCTGTGTCCGCCGGCATCGTGCCGCTGGCCCACGGCTCCGACATCGGCGGCTCGATCCGCATCCCGGCCGCCTGGTGCGGCGGTGTCGGCCTCAAGCCGTCGCGCGGCATGATTTCCGCTGGCCCGGTTCTGGACGAAGGCGGGTACGGCCTGGCGATGAACTTCGTGCAATCCAGGACCATGCGCGACACCGCAGCGATGCTCGACTGCCTGAGCCTGCCGCAGCCCGGCGACCCGTTCGTCGTCCAGCGTCCCGAAAAACCTTTTTCGAGCTTCCTCACCGCACCGCCGCAGAGCCTGAGAATAGCCTGGACCGCCGAGCCGCTGACCGATGCGCCGGTCGACCCCGAAATCGCCGCTGCGACCGAGGCGGTCGCCCTGCGGCTGCAGGACATGGGATATCGCGTCGAACAGGCCGCGTTGCCGTTCGATCATGAGGAGGCCTCGCGCGCCATGGCCGACTTCTGGTTCTTCGGCTTCCACAAGCGCATCGATGCCCTTGCTGCAAAGATGAACCGCCAGGTCGGCCCCGACACCCTGGAGCCGATCGTTCTGGGCATCTACAACCACGCCCGTGAGATGGATCCCTACGGCTTCCTCGATGCCCTGGCCTGGATCAACAAGGCGCGCCGCGAATTGGGTGCATTCTTTGAGACCCACGATGTTCTGCTCAGCCCGTCGACCGCCGTCACCGGCCCGCCGCACGGTCCCCTGGGGCTCAACCATCCCGGCCGCGACCCGGTCGAATATCTGGTCGACGCAGACAAGCCGATACAGTTTTCCTTTCCCTTCAACGTCGCCGGTGCTCCGGCCTTGTCGCTGCCGCTCGCCATGCACTCCAACGGCCTGCCCATCGGCATCCAGATCGCCGGTCGGCCTTGCGAGGACCACACCCTGATCGCCCTCGGGGCTGTCCTGGAACAGGCCATGCCCTGGTCCCACCGCAAACCGCCGCTGCATGTGTCCGGCGGGTGAGGCGAGTGTTTTTCAGGCAGGGCGTATCTGTTTTCGATCCTGCAGGGCAAGAACTCGGAATTCAAACCGGCAGGCCCGCTCTGCGCAGTGCGAGGATCAGGTGCTCGAAATCACTGGCGTTGCGAAACGGCCACCGTTGTGCGTAGTAGTCGCGCCACTGGCCTGGTGTGCGGAACTCTTTCATCATCGGACCCTGTTGGGCAGCCTCGGTAAACCGGTCGTATGTGGCGGCCGCTTTGTCGCGGTCTTCAGCCATTGCATAACTCGCCGCGAGCAGCGCCAGAACGCTTTCCGGTGGATTGCGGATATCATCGAGTTGCGCGATTGTTTCGCGATAGTCCCGGGCCACAAATGAAGCGAGACCCAAATTCCAGTTGTACTTGCCATAAGGGTTGAGGGTCTGGGCTTGACGGCACAGATCAACAGCCTTTTCGGTGTCACCTTCAAACACTGCGTGACGCGAATAGTAAATGCTGACTCGCGTATCGTTGGGGTTGATCCGGATCGCTTTCTCAAGATGGCGTCCGGCCTTGCCAGGATTTCCATTGAACAGACACGCCATACCCAGTGCGGTTTGGGTTCGGCTGTCGCCATCGTCGATTTCGACGGCCGTTTGCGCAAGTTCGAGCGACTGTTTCAAATCCTTGCTGGGCTGTTCCGTCCAGCCATTCAACCACATGCGTAACCGGACTTCAGAGAGCAACGCCAGTGCGGCGGCATTCTCAGGTTCGATATCGATTGCCGCAACCAAGCAATCCAACGCCTTTCTGTTCTCTTCGATCGACCAGTTGAAAAAGTGCTCGCGCCCACGCAAAAACAGATCGTATGCCTTTGGCTGATCCATGGACTGGCGCTTTATCGTGGAAAGCTGCTCTGCCTCCAATCTGCCGACCAGAATACTGGCGATGTGTTTTACCAGATCGTCTTGAACCTCAAAGATGTTTTCCAGTTTACGGTCATAGCGCTCCGCCCACACATGCACGTCATTTCGGGCGTCTATCAGCTGGGCGGTCACGCGAACCCTGTTGCCCGCCTTGCGCACGCTGCCTTCCATAACAAATTGCGCATTGAGCTTGCGGCCAACCTCCCTCACGTCATTGCTTTTTCCTTTGAAGATAAAGCTTGAATTCCTTGAAACAACAGCCAAATCCTTAAATCGAGAAAGCTCCGTGATCAAATCCTCGGTTATCCCGTCAGAGAAGTACTCCTGCTCTTCGTCGCCGGACATGTTGTCGAAAGGGAGGATCGCGATCGACGGTTTTTCGGATTGTTGAAGAGCCCTGAGCGCCGTGATGTCTGTCGGCGCGTCCGCCTTCCCCGGCCATTTCCATGCCTGGATGGGTAGATCGATGTTTTTCAGAGACTGCTCGCCAATATCATTGAAGGTGGCGTCGATCTTGCTGCGAACACTCTGGTAGACCAGGTTTGATATGCAGACGCCGCCAGGGTCGGCGAGCCCTTCCAGCCGGGCTGCAATGTTGACGCCATCGCCATAAATGTCTTCGCCATCGACTATGACATCGCCGAGGTTGATGCCAATTCGCAGACATATCGGACTATCAGCTTCAGTCAGTGCCGACTGGATTGAAATGGCACAGTTTACAGCATCGACGACGCTGGCAAACTCGACCAGGGTACCATCACCCATCAGCTTGATAATGCGGCCATGGTGTTCGGCGATCTTTGGATCGAACAATTCTGCCCGGTGTGCTTGTAAATTGGTCAGGGTGGATTCTTCATCATCGGCCATTTGCTTTGAATAGCCAACGACATCGGCAGCAAGAATAGCGGTCAGCTTGCGTTCCACTCCGAGTCCTCCCGAAGCCTGACCCTAGAGAACTTGGAGCGCAAAATCTACGCTCCTATTCAGAAGATGAAGCATCGGCTCGCGACATCACTTAGCATCACGTGCTGACCCTGCATCTGTCGTCTTCTCCGGCAATGCTGGACATGGCCGGGAAAAAATCATCAGACAAGACCCGGCCGCAAAGCCGTCTGAAGAAACGGCTGAACAGACTTGCCATCACCTGCCGCTGATACTCTCCAATGCGTCCCTGGCCCGAATTCCGATGAGAGGTTTGTCGGCAATTGCTTTCAGGGCAGGGACAGCCGACTTGGCATCAGGCCCGATCTTTCCCAATGCCATGATCGCTTCTTTGCGAACCGTGCTCTGCCCGTTGTCGAGAGCTTCGATCAGATCGGGAACAGCCGCCGCTGCCGCCGGGCCGAACCATCCCAAAGCCCGCACAGCACTCAATTGCCCGTCCGGACCGCTGCGCTTCAGGTCCGCGATGAGGCTTGTGACGGTCACATTCGACGGCAAGGCGGCGAGTTGCAGGCCGTCCAGCAGGCGTCTGTCCTTATGTCGGTCTGCCCATCTGAATCTGATCGGAAAGATGTAACGCTCTGCGGCTTCCCGCAACACGATCTGACTTGCGCTCGGCCGCCACTTGCGAACCGCCTCCCTCGCTTCGCGACGTTGTCCAAGCTGGGCATGAATCGAGGCCGCTAATGGGGCCAGCTCGGTGGCGCGCGGATCGCGCTTCATGCCTTGCTTCAGAATGCTTGCGGCTCGGTTCAGGTCACCTATGGCATAGTGGGCCATAGCATTGAAGAATGTGTAGTGGCTCGGGTAGTTGGGGTTAAGCCGCATGGCAGATTGCACGAAGTTCAGCCCTTCCGACGGCTTTCCCGATGCGATCAGGGCCCAGGCCATGGTGATGTGGGCTTCCGGGTCGTTCGGTTGCAGGGCGATGGCAAGGCCGGCTTCGATGCGTGCATCATCGGTGCCCCGATTTGCGCCCTCAGCCTTGCCATAGTCCCAATAATTCATGTGCTTCATCGCCTTGATCACATGCACCAGCGGCGTCGGGTGTTTCCGTGCCTCTTTGAGAACGGGCGGCATCAGGTTCATGAAGATTTCAGCCTCGTTGGTTCCCAAGGCCTGAAACCACCGGAAAAAGACGGCTCTTGCATAGACCAGCGCAAGGGCACCATGAGCGCGACCGTACTCGGGATCCAACTCGATAGCCCTTTTGAAATGGATCACCGACTTTGCGTTGTCCTGGGCATTGAAGCGCGAGTAGAGAGTCCAGCCTTTCTGAAAGGCTTCTCTGGCCTCGATCTTTTTCGTGTCGACTTCTTTGATTTCGCTCTTTTCGGTGTCGCTCAGCTCCACCGTGAGGGCCTCGACGATCTTCAGGACAAACTCGTCCTGCACATCGAAGATGTCGGTTGCCTGGCCGTCGAACCGTTCGGCCCAGACATGCGCGCCGGTCGTTGCATCGATCAGCTGGGCATTGACGCGCAGTTGGTCTGCGGCCCGCCTGACGCTGCCCTCCAGCACGTAGCGCACGCCCAGGTCCTCTGCGACCTTTTTGACATTCACAGGGGCACCCTTGTAAACGAACGTCGAATTTCGGGCGATAACGAACAGTCCGGAAATCTTGGACAGATCTGTAATCAGGTCTTCCGTCAAACCGTCGGCGAAATGCTCCTGGCCGGTATCTCCAGACAAGTTGTTGAACGGCAGCACCGCGATGGACGGCTTGTCGGGCAACGGATAGGCCATGGCTTCGACGCGGGCGGGATCAAACTGCGGCGACCAGGGTTGCCGCCACAACAGGGCGCCGCCGACCGCCAGGACGGCCAGGCCGATGACGGCCATGACAACTGCGCGGAAAGAATGTTCTGATTGCGACGCCTCCTGGACGACAGGGGTACTCAAGGCGATGGCCTTGTCGTCCATCACGATTCGAAAGGCCCGAACCGGTCGTGCGATGTTCTTCACCTCGACCTCGCCGAGATCGGCCAGGGTGAGGTCGACCTTGTCGCGGATCTGATCGCGCACATTGCGCCCTATGCAGACCCCGCCGGCGTCGGCGAGGCCCTCCAGTCGGGCCGCGACATTGACCCCGTCGCCGTAAATGTCGTCGTCCTCGACGATGACGTCGCCGATATTGATGCCGACACGATAGAGAACCTGGCGATCTTCGCGAACCCCAATGTTGAGCGATTGCATGGCTGATTGCACGTCAACCGCAAAGCTGACGGCATCCACGACGCTGGCGAACTCCATCAGGATGCCATCGCCCATAAGCTTGATGGTGCGGCCGCCGTATTGGCGGGCTTTCGGGTCGATTATGTTTGCCCGGTGGGTTTTCAGCGCCGCCAGAGTACCTGCCTCGTCCTCACCCATGAGACGGGAATACCCGACGACATCTGCAGCAACGATGGTGGTTAGGCGGCGTTCCAAAGCTGATCCTCCTGTGGAGGAAACTTACCTAATCGCAAGACAAGAATCTATCTGTGCAGCGGTACCTTCGCGCGTAACGCTGTAGAATGGATCAGCGACGCAGGCAGGCCATTCACATGCATGTCCGGCGAGATTTCGCGAAACAAAAAACCGCCCAACGGGCGACTTTGATTTGGTTGCGGGGGCAGGATTTGAACCTGTGACCTTCAGGCTATGAGACGGTCGATCATTGTCTTAAGAAACGGATTTAATACGATGATATTTGATATTCGTGAAATTGTGTAAGCTGAGTGTGTAAGCTTTGGTCGATTTCAGCGGTGATTTGAAGGCTTCAAAGCCTCTACCGCGTGCCCAAAATCGTCCATTTCCGGTGCATTTGCGAAAAATTTCCGCTTTAGACTGCTCTTGAAAAGTGATTGATGGCGCTGGAAGCGGCAGGTGTTGACCCAAATGCGACACTCAGCCCACCAAGTCCGGTGGAGAGAATGCGCTACAAGCTGCCATG
>JAHEJE010000085.1 GCA_024639035.1 Alphaproteobacteria bacterium | reverse complement strand
CTCGATGCCGGCGGCGTGCCGGTGATCGCCGGCGGCGTCATCACCGACGTCAAGGGCGGCAAGAAGGTCAACAGCATCGATTTCAGCCGCGGTGGCAGTCACGAGCACATGTCGTGTGACTTCGTTGCCATGTCCGGCGGCTGGAGCCCGATCGTCCATCTCGCCTGCCACAAGGGCGCACGCCCGGTGTGGAACGAAGGTATCTCGGCATTCGTAACCCCCAATGTCGGCCCGGAAATTGTTGCCGCAGGGTCGTCCGCCGGTATCCTTTCACTATCCGGCTGTCTGAAGGACGGTGCCGCCAAGGGCGTCAAGGCGGCGCATCAATGTGGCTTCACGTCGAAGGCCGTTGCGGTTCCCACGGCACGCGACGATGCCTCATATGAAGTTTCCGCCTTGTGGTGGGTCAAGCAGTCGACCGGCAAGGCGTTCGTCGACTACCAGAACGATGTGACCGCCAGGGATATCCCGCTGGCAGCGCACGAAGGCTATAGCGATATCGAGTTGACCAAGCGCTATACGACCACCGGCATGGCGACCGATCAGGGCAAGACATCGAACGTCAATGCCATCGCCATTCTGGCCGAGGCGACGGCGAAGTCCATTGCCGAAGTGTCGACCACAACCTACCGGCCCTATTACACGCCGGTATCCTTCGGCGCCTTCGCCGGTCCCTACCACGGCCATCACTTCCAGCCCGTGCGCAAGACCCCGCTGCACAAATGGGCCGAGGAACAGGGTGCGGTATTCGTCGAGGCCGGCCTGTGGTACCGCACGCAATGGTTCCCGCAATCGGGCGAGACCCATTGGCTGGACAGCGTCAAGCGTGAGGTCATCAACGCCCGCACCAATGTCGGTGTGTGCGATGTCTCCACCCTCGGCAAGATCGATGTCCAGGGGCCGGACGTGGCGGAGTTCATGAACCGGCTTTATTGCAATGGCTGGAAGACATTGCAGGTCGGCAAGGCACGTTATGGCCTGATGCTGCGTGAAGACGGTATGGTGTTCGACGACGGCACCTCGAGTAGGCTGGCGGACGACCACTACTTCATGACCACCACGACGGCGAATGCCGGCGGCGTGATGAGCCACATGGAATACTGCCACCAGACGCTGTGGCCGGAACTCGATGTGCAATATGTTTCGGTAACGGAACAATGGGCGCAAATGGCCGTTGCCGGACCTAAAGCCCGCAAGACACTGCAAAAGATCATTGCACAGGATTTGAGCGACGAAGCTTTCCCGTATCTGGGCGCGCAGGAGGTGATTGTCTCCGGCGGCATCAAGGGACGGTTGTTCCGCATCTCATTCTCAGGCGAACTGGCTTTCGAACTCTCCGTACCGGCGGACTACGGCGATGCGGTGATCCGCTCGATCATGCATGCCGGCGCGGAATACGGCATCCAACCGTACGGCACCGAAGCGTTGTCGGTGATGCGTATCGAAAAAGGCCATGTCGCGGGCGGTGAGCTCAACGGCACCTCGACGGTCTACGACATGGGCATGGGCCGCATGATGTCGACCAAGAAGGACTACATCGGCCGCATGATGGCGCAGCGGGATGCACTGCATGTGCCGGATCGGCCACAGTTCGTCGGCATCCGGCCAATTGACGAGACGCTGACCATCAAGGCCGGCTCGCACCTGCTCAGGCGCGGCGATACACCATCGATGGCTAACGACCAGGGTTACGTAACAGCGGTGGCCTATTCGCCGATGCTCGAACAATGGATCGCACTCGGCTACCTCAACGGCGGCCGCGAGCGGCACGGCGAAATTATCCAGGTTTGGGACGGACTGCGCGGGGCCCACATGTTGGCCGAAGTCTGCGATCCGATATTTTATGACAAGGAGCATGCGAAACTCCATGGCTAGGGCAGTAACTCCACGCAAGACAGCCGTGCGAAAGCCAGTACGCAAGGCAGCGGTTAAGGCGCCAGCGGTCACCATCAACCGGGTGTCGCCGCTCGACGGCGCCATCGCTTACGGCCGCGGCGGGGCCGATCATGCCGGTGGTCCGGGCGTACAAATCTCCGTGCGGCATCCGATGTCGATCGCCACAGTGATCGCTCGCAAGGGCAAGATGCGTGCGCTCAACGTGGCGATGAACAAGCACTATGGGGTCGATTGCCCGGCCCCGGGCCATTCGGCTTCGGCACGCGGGGTGGATGTGCACTGGTGCGGGCCGGAACAATGGTACGTTGTCTCTGGCAAACACGACGAAGGTGCATTGTTCCGTGAGTTGAGGGACCGGCTTGAAGGCCTGGCATCGGTCTCCGAGCAGAGCCATGGCCGCATTATCCTGTCTCTGAAAGGCCCTCGGGTGCGCGAACTTCTCGCCAAGGGCACATCCGTCGATCTGCACCCGCGTGAATTCGGGCCGGGCCAATGTGCAGTCACCCAGATGGCTCATGTCGGCGTCCACATCGCCCAGGTCGGCGCCGACCATTTCGAACTGTCACTGTTCCGCGGCTTTGCTGAAAGCTTCTGGGAATGGTTGACAGAAATGGCGGCTGAGTTCGGCTACGAGGTCGTCTGATTTCAATCGCCGTTAACCGGCTGTTGCCTGTACTACCCGGTGTACTTTGGTTATGTTGCGCGAAACTGCTACGTTTCCTGCCTACGCAAGTATACTGGGGTCTAGTCATGAAAAATACATCGAGAAACACCAAAGCCTTACTGGTGGTCGCAGCGGCATGCCTGTCCGCACCGGCTGCATTGGCACAGTCGCAAGATGCTGCCACCGCCAAGATACAGCAAGCATTCGAAAACCTGTCGCCAGGCCGCTTCCAGCCAGACATGCTGGCCCGACACATTTCGACCTTGTTCAATCAGCTCGATAGTGATCGCGACGGCATCGAAGCCTCAGAAATCGAAACGCGCGAGAAGATATTCCAGGCCGATGCCCGCGCAAGGCACATCTCCCAGATACTGCGCAACGACCTCAACGGCGACGGCACGGTAACCCGCGATGAAATCCGCACCGTGCTGCTTGCCGGGCGCTCTTACAATCGCCGTATGCCCGATGGCACGTTGAACAACCGGGCCAAGCAACGCCTTGAGCAGGCTGTCGACAAGGCCTTGAAGGCCGACCCGAACGGCGACGGAAAGATTTCTCCCGACGAGTACGGCAGCCTCAGGGAGACACGCCGCACCACACGCCGCGGCAGGCACAATTATGTCGCCCTGGCCCGTGTGCTGTTGGACAACGATCCCAACAACGACGGCAAACTGACCCAACCGGAAGCACTCGCCCTCGCCGGGGCTGCTTTCGCGACCTACATCCCCAAACCGAAGCCCGAACCGGGCATGAGTGCCTCAGCACGACCCGCAGCCCATTGCCAAACGCCTGCGGTGGCTGCCGGAGCGAAACTTGTCGTCACCGGGGTATACGAGGGCAGCGGCATTCCAACCGCATCGGTCACCGGTCAGGACCGGGCGAGTTCAACCGCTCAGGTTGATATCGAAAACGGCACCGAGCCGCTTTACATCGTCATGACTTCCCTTGATCCGATGATCTGGCGCTTTACCGGCAACACCAAACGCATCGACCGCGTGGTGATCGCCGCGCGCAAGAACAAGGATGGCAAGATCGCTGCTGGTGTCACCGGTATCGACAAGTCCAAGGTCAGTTTCCTGTCGTCACATGATTGCCTGAAATACTTTTACAAGACTGGCGGTATCCACGAGGCGCGCACCGTCGGCGCTCTACATCACCTCACCGATCGCCGTCCGGAGGTTGTGGTTGGCAGCTACCAAGGGCATGTGTTTTCGCTGCCAAGCGGCGGTCACACAAGGGCACGCGATCAACGAGAGAGCGGGCTGACCATCGTCTCCGGTGACGATACCTTCCAGGTTGTCGACGGTGTGCTTGAAAAACTGCCGCGAAAGAACCGCCTGTCACACGAGATGCTGCGTTTCGCCCCCGGCGGCATTGTCAAGATCAGACCGTCGAGTGTGGTCAGTGAAGTCAAGGTCGAACCCTATGAAGTTCTGCCGCAACAGGCCGGACTGCTGCAGTTGGTCGCCCAAGGCGCTTTGAAGCGCGGTCCATCCGGCGAATTCATCATCCACAAGAAGATCCGCTATCCCGCCGGACTCAATGGCGCCCACAGCGTGAAATTCCTGCTCAGGGCCGGTGTACCGGAACCGGACGGCAATCCTGGGCATTCATGCGTTTTCTCCGAGGAAAAGGGCATGGTCATCGAAGGCCACTCGGCATGCAGATAGAAAAAATCACTCGGCCGTGTAGCTGAAGTCGTCGAACCGGCCGGGTTTGGCATCCCAGGCGCCGGTCGCGAACAGACGCTCGG
Source organism: Alphaproteobacteria bacterium (assembly GCA_024639035.1). Lineage (GTDB taxonomy): Bacteria > Pseudomonadota > Alphaproteobacteria > Rhizobiales > Aestuariivirgaceae > JAHEJE01. The sequence continues at coordinate 5,494 of JAHEJE010000085.1, read as the reverse complement.
CTGCGCTGCCCGGTGCTGCGCCTTTTCGTAGTTGCTTGATGGTTTCTTCAGGCGTTGCCGGCGACCCGTCCGGTTGAGTACCCAGTCCGGCCGCACCCGAAGTCGCGGGCCGGGCAATCGTGACCGCATCGATTGCCGGCAGTTCGCCGGGATTGACTATGGCAACCTCGCCCAAAATCAGCGACTTGCCGAAAATCGGCTTCAGAGCATCCTCAGCACTCGGAGCATTGGTCACCGGCGTCTCCGGATCCGGTTTTCGGATACCGTCGGCAACCGCGATATCCCGTTCAATGGCATCCAGAACAATACGAGCGATCTTGTTGTTGCCGGCGCGAATGAAATGCACCCCGTCGCGCGAACGCAGACGGCTGACACGGCCTTCCACGTCAATGCCCCGATCGGTATATGAGCCATCTTCTTTCAGGAAGAGTTTGCGAATTTCAATATAGCGAACGCCCGCGGCCTGGGCCCGCTCACGCTGGATCTGGCCGATCAACCGGCTCACCTCATCGCGAACCGGGTTCGCCATCGGCGGCAGTTCCATCCAGTAGGTTGGCACCTTCAATCCCTTCAGAACCTGCAGCAGCGAATCGACCCGGCGCGTGTAGTAGTCCTTCCATTCCTTGCTGCCAACCGGCAGCCGCCCTTCGGCCAGGGTCACCGGGCGGCCATCATTGATGCCGATCAAGATCACCGCGACATCCACATTGTTGCGTTCAACAATCGGCGCGATGGCCTTGCTCCAGTCGTAAAACCGGGGCCGGGCCAGGCCGGAACCTTCCTTGAAACGCCCTTTCGTAGTCAGCCTGGGATTGCCCACCGCCATGCGGGTGCTGCCCGCCCATAACCCGCCAGCGAGGGAATCACCAAAGAAGTAGATCGAATAGCTGGTGCGCGGTTCCCCAAGATAGGAACCGCTGCCGTCTTGCGCCTGCACATTGCCGACGGTCAGCCAACTTATCAGCACCACGACAAGCGGCACCAGTCTTTTGCACAACGCCATGCTCAGCCTTCACAACAGGGCCACCGATCAGGCCCGGAGAGCCCAAGCCTGGGCTCGCCTACCTGCCACGCCGCAGCCGTTCCAGCAATGCAACACTGGCAAATCCGTCCGGCGGCAGCCCGGCTGTCTTCTGATAGGCAACAATTGCGGCAACCGTCTGACGTCCGAAGCGGCCGGAGACATCGCCCTGGTAGTGCCCGCGCCTGGCCAGAAGGTCCTGCAGCTCAACCCGCTGCGGCCGTGACAGCGGGCGATGGTGTTCCGGCCACCGGGCCGCGAGTTCCGGCCCACCGCGGATGCGGTCGGCAAGATGTCCAACCGCCAGGGCATAGGAGGTCGACGCATTGTAGCGCAGGATGGCCTTGAAGTTTTCGGTCACCAGAAATGCCGGGCCATCGGCGCCGGCCGGCAGGATCACCCAGCTCTTGACGCCGGCGGCACCAAATCGTCCGCCGCGCGCCGGCTTCAGACCAAGCTTGACCCATGAAGCAACCGAACGGGCGTTGTTTTTGCCGATCCGATCAAAATTGAAGCCGCGCGGCAGCTTGACCTCCCAGCCCCACGGCCGGTTCGAGCGCCAGCCCGACTTCTTCATATAGTTGGCAGTTGAGGCCAGCGCATCGGAAATCGAGTTCCAGATGTCGCGTTTTCCATCTCCAGTCCAGTCGACGGCATAGGCCTGGTAGGTGGTCGGAATGAACTGCGTATGCCCCATCGCGCCGGCCCACGACCCGGTCATCTTATCCGGCGAGATGTCACCATTCTGCAGGATCTTCATGGCAGCGATCAGCTGTGAGCGGCCATACTTCTGCCGACGCCCGGTAAAGGCCATGGTGGCCAGCGAACGCACTGTGCTCAACTCGCCCTTGTAGCCGCCGAAGTTCGTCTCCATGCCCCAGATCGACAGCAGCACATGCCGGTCGACACCGTAGCGCTTTTCGATCGCGCTCAGGGTCTTGGCCAGTGCTTCACGCTTTTCCCGGCCCATGGCAATCCGCGCCGGTGTCACCCGCTTTTCAATATAATGCCAGACCGCGGTGTTGAACTCCGGCTGGCGCTGGCCCAATTCAATGACCTTGGCATTCGGTGTCTGGTCCGCCAGCGCCGCGGAGTAGACCCGCTTCGAAACGCCAGCCGCCCGAGCCTTCGGCCAGAAGTCCGTGACAAACTGATCGAACGAAGCATTGCGACTCAGTGCCGCCAAGCCGCCAAGGTCGAATCCGCTTTCATTGGCCCCTGCGGAACCCGGCGATCCCGCCAGTGCCGCGCTCACAAAGCCAATGGCAAACAGTTTGATGCGCAATTCATCCCCCGGAAGTTGCGGAGGCGCGACCGTTCGGCCGCACCACCAGATGTCCCGGCTTCAGTATCCCGCAGCCTTGCTTAACAGACAGTGAAAATCGCCGTCAGGCCGCATCGTTGCGGCGCTCGAGGTGGCGTTCCCAATCCAGCGCCGATTGCACGATGCCATTGAGATCGTCGTGGCGCGGCATCCACCCAAGCACTGAACGGACCCGTTCGGCACCGGCAACGATTGCCGGCGGATCACCGGCCCGGCGCGGCGCATCGATCACCTTGAACGGAGCCCCGAAGGCACGCTCGACGGCACCGATCACATCGAGCACCGAATACCCTGTACCGTAGCCGCAATTGAAGACATCACTCTTGCCGCCGCCTCGCAGATAGGCCAGTGCATCGACATGTGCCACCACTAGGTCGCTGACATGGATGTAGTCGCGAATGCAGGTGCCGTCGGGCGTGTCGTAGTCGCGACCGAATACCTGCATGTGATCGCGTTGGCCGAGAGCCGTCTGGCACGCCACCTTGATGAGATGCGTCGCCTGGGGTGTCGACTGACCGGTCCGGCCCTTGGGATCGGCACCGGCAACATTGAAGTAGCGCAGCGCCACATAGTCGAACCCGTCATGGGCCGCCGCCGCATCGCGCAGCATCCATTCGGTCATCAGTTTCGAAGAGCCATACGGCGAGATCGGCGCCTGCTCGTTGCTCTCGAAGACGGGAATGACTTTGGGGTTTCCGTAGACCGCAGCGGTTGAGGAAAAAATGAAATGCGGAATACCCGACTTCACACAGGCTTCCATTAGAGCCCGCGACTTGACGGTGTTGTTGAGGTAGTAGCCCAGCGGGTCGGTCACCGATTCCGGCACGACGATGGAACCGGCAAAATGGATCACCGCATCGATATTGTGCTCGCCGGCGATCCGGCACACCAGGTCGATGTCGCCGATGTCACCTTCGATCAACTCAGCCCCGGGTGAAACCGCCCAGGCAAACCCGGTGGACAAATTGTCGAGGACGACAACCTCTTCGGCCCGGTCAACCAGCGCGCATACCATGTGGCTGCCGATGTAACCAGCCCCGCCCGTAACCAGAACCGCCATTGACTCTCCCCCAAAATCTCAGTTCAACACCAAATAGCAACCAATACGTGCCACAATTTAACGAATAAACAGTTCATGAATTCACGCCCGCCGCGACCGGTGAGCGACAATGCCGGGGAAATATGAAAATGGTAAAGAAAATCAATAAGGCCGTGTTTCCGGTTGCCGGCCTCGGCACCCGCTTTCTGCCCGCGACAAAAGCCGTGCCGAAGGAGATGCTGACCATCGTCGACCGCCCGGTTGTGCAATTGGCCGTCGATGAAGCCCGCGAAGCAGGCATCGAGCATTTCGTTTTCGTCACCGGACGCAACAAGGCGGTCATCGAGGATCATTTCGACAAACAGTACGAGTTGGAGGAGACCCTGCGCAGCCGGGGCAAGCTGGAAGAGTTGCGGTTGCTTGAGAGTGACCGTCCGTCAGCCGGTCAGACCAGTTTCACCCGCCAGCAGGAACCATTGGGATTGGGTCATGCCGTGTGGTGCGCGCGCGAGCTGGTCGGCAACGAACCCTTTGCCCTCATGCTCCCCGATGTCCTGATCCATGCCAGTCCCGGTTGCCTCAAGCAGATGATGCAGACCTACGACAGCCATGGCGGCAACGTGATCGCTGTCGAACAGGTCGCACCTGAGGAAATCCACCGCTATGGTGTCGTCGGCATCGGCAAGCCTGCCGGCGATGCCTTTGAGATTTCTGGCATGGTGGAAAAGCCCAGCCCGGAGGATGCCCCCTCCAACAAGATCATCACCGGACGCTACATTCTGCAGCCGGAGATTTTTGACAAGATCGCCAATCAGAACCCGGGATCCGGCGGTGAAATTCAGATTACCGATGCCATGATCCAACTGGCCGAGGACCAACCGTTCTACGGAGTTGAATTTGAAGGCACCACCTATGATTGCGGCAACAAGATCGGTTTCCTGTCGGCCAATGTTGCCTATGGTTTGGAGCGTGAGGATATCGGCCCGCAATTCAAGCAGGCACTCAAACAGATCATTGCCGAGGCCGGCGGCCTATAGCCGAAAGCGGAAACCGGCTGCTATCTGGTTCTCAATGTAGTCGGAACCGGGCTGAGTACTCTCAAATCCCCTGATGTCGTAGCTTGCCAGCAGTTCGATCTCGCGCGAGATCCGGTAGGAGGCCGACAGACCACCACTCAGCAGGAGTTCCTCATCGGAAGCGCCGATGAAATCGCTGAAATCGATGCCGCCGGTGGCCCCGATGACAACGTTTTCGCGCAGATTATGACTGACGGCGATCGACCCCTGATATGTGCGCGATCCGCTGACACCGCTGCTCGCACTCTCGTCGATGCCGCTTGCGGCAGTGAACACCACCCGCGTCAGCCGCGTCGGTTGCCAGTTCACATTGGCGTCAACACCCACGGCATGCACGGTATCGAGCCGACGATCATCGAAGACACGGACATCATAACGCGCAGCAACGCTGCCCGACCAAATCGGCGACAGGTTCAAATCGACCCCTGCGCGCAGGAAACCGCCGTGTGAATCGCGCCGTTGTCCGGAGCGGTCGCGGGTTCTGCGGTGCACCCGCGGACGGTATCCGGCCTCAATGAACGGCTGGATTGCCGGAGACGCCTCATAGCCGACCCGCAACGCCAGCGACGGCTCGATGTAGTCGCGATCCGAGTTGTTTTCGCGCCCGCCGCCGGCCAGCTCGACATCGTCGAACACCAGCGCCCGCGCACCGGCGGTCGCTGTCGCCAACAGCCGGTTGAAGCGATGCGTTAAAGCCGCCGAAACCCCAAATTCCTGATCCTGCCGCTGCCCGACCGCAGCGTCGGGAACTTCTCTGTCGGACGCCGATGCTTCGCTCAGCCGGTAGTCGGCAACAAGCTCGGCAGTCGTAGTGCGGCGCACGTCGAGCCGCAGATTCGCCGTCGCGTTGGCGGTCGTTTCGTCGAAATCGTTCTGGTCCTTGTAGAACACAAGATCGCCGGAACCATCGAAGGTGAACCGGTGACGGACCCAGTTGCTCTCCACCCGCAGTGCCGGCGTCAGCCGCAATCCCGCATCATCCGTAGGCGCATGCGACACCTGGCCGACGTTGTCCGAATAAGTCCCCATTATGC
>JAHEJE010000084.1 GCA_024639035.1 Alphaproteobacteria bacterium | reverse complement strand
TCAGGTACGAGATTCCGAAAAATTTGCCCGACGGCGCGTTTCAGGTTGTGCCCGGCATGCCGGTCGAAGTCCTGGTCCAGACCGGTGACCGCACTGCCCTGAGTTACTTCGTCAAGCCCCTAAGCGACCACATCGCCCGGGTGTTTCGCGAGGAATAGCACAGCCCTGCTTGCGGAATTCCAGATAGAGCGCCGAAATGTCATCGGCAACAAACGCGGTCTTGCGGCGCAACGCCAGGCGTTGTTTCATAGCTTGGCTGAATTCCTGTAGCGGCGACTGTGCACACGTCTGAATGAGCTCGGCCAACGCCGCTTGTTCGCCCGATGCCTCGGGCGCCAAGCAGTCCGCAATTCCGTCGGAATACAGCAGCAGGCCGTCGCCGCGCGCCAACTGAAACCGTGTCGTTTCGAACTGAGCGTCCGGAACAAGGCCGATTGGCGGCCCACCTTCGCCGGCGAACTCGACCTGGCCGGAGTTGCGCACGATGGCCGGGTTAGGGTGCCCGGCCTGGCAGAGTTTCACCACACCGTTGAAGATGTTGATGGTCGCGAACGCCATGGTGAAATACTGGTTGGTCTCGATATCGCCCTGGTGGCGCCGGTTCAGCCGTTCGGCAATCTCGTGCGGTTCGAGTATGGTCGTGTACCCATCGGGCCCGCTCTCGAAGGCGACATTGTTTTGCCGGTCGTGGGGGTTGAAGGCTTGAGACAGCGATACCGACATCAGCGCGGCAGCAACGCCGTGCCCCGATACGTCTATCGAGTACATGGCGATTTCGTCGGCGTTGAGCTCGAAGTATCCCAGCAGATCGCCGCTGACGTGCGCACAGGGCTCAAAGACCGTTGCGATCGGAATATCCTTGCATGTGCCCACAGGCTGGGGAATGCATGTGCTCTGCACCCTGGCCGCCAAACGCAAGTCATCTTCCAGTTCGGCATGGATGCGTTGGAGTTTTTCATGCGCGGCCACCACCTGGCTATGACGCTGCGACAGGGAACGTTGCAGCGACAGGATGCGCTCGCCGGCCGACACCCGGGCCAGCAGTTCTTCGGCATCGACCGGTTTCGACAGATAGTCGTCGGCGCCCGCATTGAGCCCGGTTGCGATGTCGGCCTTTTCCGCCTTCGATGTCATCAAGATGAAATAGACATAGTCGAGTGCATCGCTGGCGCGGATGCGTGCGCACAATTGGGTGCCGTTCAGCCCGGGCATCATCCAGTCGCTGACGACCAGTGGCGCCGGTTCGGCTTCGAACATGTCGGCGGCCTCCGACCCATCGCGCGCCACCCGTACCGAATATCCCCAGTTCCGCAAGATGGCGCTGATTGTTGAGCGCTGCGACGCAGAATCGTCGACCACCAGGGCTTTCAAATAAGATTTTGCGTTGTTGAGCTTGGACTCGTTACCTCGGCAAGAGGCCACCAGTGGTGACGTCATGATGTTCCCCTGTTTTGTCTTTTTTCATTTTTTGGCAACATAAGTGAAAAAGTTTAATAAATAAGTACACGCACTCAGAAGTATGTGAGGTGAGCACAGCTTCGACGCTGGGCGGTGTGCCGCCAAGGACACGCGAGCGCAGTTGCCGCGACCGGGATTGCAGGTTAGTTTGGCCGTTCGCCTCGATGAGCAACAGTGCGGAACTCGACAGCATGGCCGACCGGCAGCACGAAGAGAAGTTTGCCCTCACCTCGTCGCGAGGCTTCCCGCAATGGCTCGCAGGCGCCGGCGGCTCGATCGCATTCACCACCTACCAGGCCGGCAAGGTCTTCTTCATCGGCATCCAGCCGGATGGCAAGCTGTCGATTTTCGAGCGCACCTTTGCCCGCTGCATGGGGCTGGCCGTATCCGACGATGCCCGCAGCCTGTTGTTAGCGACCCATTTCCAGATCTACCGTTTCGACAATCTGCTCCCCGCGGGCAAAAGCCACAATGGCTTCGATGCGGTTTACGTCCCGCGTATGTCCTGGATCACTGGTGATCTTGACGTTCACGACATCATATTCGACGCTGATCGACGCCCGGTTTTCGTCAACACGGTGTTCAACTGCCTGGCCCAGGCCAGCGACGGCTACAGCTTCAAGCCGGTCTGGCGGCCGCCGTTCATTTCCAAACTTGCCGCCGAGGACCGGTGCCACCTCAACGGACTGGCGGCTGAAAATGGCGAGCCTCGTTTCATGACGGCGGTGGCCAGATCGGACGTCTGCGACGGTTGGCGCGACCGCCGCACCGGCGGCGGTGTGGTGCTTGATATCAAGTCCGGTGAGATTGTTGCCAAAGGCCTGTCGATGCCGCATTCGCCACGCGTGCACGACGACAAGCTGTGGCTGCTCAATTCCGGCACCGGCGAACTTGGCTTCATCGACCTTGAGACAGGTAAGTTCGAGCCGGTTGCCTTTTGCCCGGGCTATGCCCGCGGCATGTCCTTCGCCGGCAACCACGCCATCGTCGGTCTGTCGCTGCCGCGGGACAACCGCACCTTCCAGGGCTTGCCGCTCGATGATGCCCTCGCCAGCCGTGATACGGAACCGCGTTGCGGCCTGGCGATATTCGATCTGAACACCGGCGATATGACTGGCTGGGTCCGGTTGGAAGGCGTCGTGCGTGAGCTTTATGACGTGGCCTTCATTCCCGGCATCCGGCGCCCGTCGGCAATCGGCCTGAAATCCAATGAGATCCTGCACATTGTTTCGATAGACCAGGAATAGGCCGTCTTATTCGGCGGCAAACCGGTAGCGCGTCGAGCAGAACTCGCAGGTCACGACGATTTCGCCGTCCTCGGTCATGTCGGCGCGTTCGCCGGGGCTGAACCGGTCCAGCATGTCGGCCACCCGCTGTTGCGAGCATGAACATCCGCGCGTTACCGTGGCGGCCGGGAACACCCGCGCCCCGTCCTCGTGGAACAAGCGGTACAAAAGGGTCTCCGGCGTGATCGTCGGGTCGAGCAGTTCATGATCCTCGACCGTGTCGAGCAACAGTCTTGCTTTCACCCAGTTGTCGTCTTCCTCGAACGTCTCGTGATGCCCGTCGGGAACATCGCCGGAGCTGAACGCAATCGGGCTGACGGCACCGTCGTCGGGCAAATGCTGCACCATGATGGCTCCGGCCCGCCAGCTGTCGTGCGCATCGCCGCCGCGTGCGGCCAGCAGTCCAGCAGTCAGCACCAGGCGCGTCGGGATCTGCTCGGACTGGGCAAAATAGCGATGTGCCGCCTCACTCAGCGGTCCCTGGTCGAGCGGAACGATACCCTGATAGCGCTCGCTGTGCTGGCCCTGGTCGATGGTCATTGCCAGGTGCCCTGTGCCCATCAGCCCCGCCTGCGAGAGGTCGTCGCTGGCGTCCAGCGCCGCCACCGCATCGCCGTCGAACTGTGCATAGCCGCGCAGGATGCCAGGCGTGGCATAGTCGGCCACCAGCATGCTGACCGGTCCGTTGCTGCTGGTTTGCAGAATGAATTTGCCGTCGAACTTCAACGAACAGCCGAGCAGTGCCGTCAGCCCAACCGCCTCGGCCAGCAGAGCCGAGACCGGCGCCGGATAATCGTGCCGCCGGATGATGTCGTTCACCACCGGACCCAGCCGCACGACACGGCCGCGCACGCCCAGCGCATCGACCGTGAACGGCAGCACCAGATCGTCGGCGGCGACATCGATCGCCATCGGTTGTTCGCGAGCTTTTGCCATGGCGGTCAGTCTTTCAGACACCAGGTCAGAACGCTCTTTTGCACATGCAGCCGGTTCTCGACCTCATCGAACACCACCGACTGCGGGCCGTCGATGACCTCCCCGGTGACCTCCTCGCCGCGGTGCGCAGGCAGACAGTGCATGAAGATCGCATCCGGCCTGGCGCAGGCCATCAGTGCTGTGTCCACCTGGTAGGGCCTGAGCAGGTTGTGCCGGCTACTCTCGTCGCTGTGGTTCATTGACAGCCAGGTATCGGTGACCACGCAATCAGCGTCACGCACCGCGGTTTGTGGCTCTTCGGTGACCGTGATCCTGGCTCCATTGCGGGCCCCCCAGGCCAGGATGTCCGGGCCCGGCTGAAGCGGCTGCGGGCTGGCGATGCGCAATTCGAAGCCGAACCGGGCCGCAGCATGGATCCATGACTGGGTCACATTGTTGCTGTCGCCACTCCAGGCAACGCTGAGTCGATCCAAGGCGCCCTTGTGCTCCTGCAGCGTCATGACGTCGGCCAGGACCTGACACGGATGCGAGGCGTCGGTGAGCCCGTTGATCACCGGCACACTGGAGTGTTCTGCCAGCTCGATAAGCTTCTCCGGCTCGAAGGTCCGGATCATCACCGCATCGACGAACCGCGACAGCACCCGCGCCGTATCGGCCACGCTCTCACCGCGCCCCAACTGCAGATCGTCACTCGACAGCACCAGCGTTTCACCTCCGAGCTGGCGCATGGCAACGTCAAACGATACGCGCGTGCGGGTCGACGGCTTCTCGAAGATCATTGCCAGCACATGCCCGGCCAGCGGCGCACCATCGTCGGTTGTGCCCTGGGACCGTCCGGCCCGGGCCTGCTTCAGGTGTGCCGCGTCACCCAACAGGCCAACAAGCTCGGCCCGCTCCAGGTCACTGATATCGAGGAAATGCTTCATGAGAAATAGTACTCATACAGGTTAAACAAGAGAGGCTTCAGCCGTTTGCCACTGCGGCTCGGCTGGTGCCGCTCAACCTGCGGCAGGCCGTTTCGAGGCGCGTAACAGCCTCGCCCAGGTCGTCGTCAGAGACGATCAGCGGCGGCAACAGCCGCACGACGTTATCGCCGGCGCCCACCGTCAGCAGGTGCTCATCGAAACAGGCGGAAACCAGTTCCGTGTTGGCCACATGGCACTTGATACCGATCATCAGGCCGCCGCCACGGACCTCAGCGATGATATCGGGAAACTCGTCCTTCAGCCGCGCCAGTTTCTGCGCAAGCTGCAGCCCGCAGGCGCGAACCCTGTCCAGGAATCCATCGGCCAGCACCACATCGAGCACCGCATTGCCGACCGCCATTGCCAGCGGATTACCACCGAACGTCGATCCGTGGGTCCCCGCCGTCATACCCTTGGCCGCTGCCTCGGTGGCAAGGCAGGCACCCATCGGAAAGCCACCGCCGATAGCCTTGGCGATGGCCATGATGTCCGGTGTCACGCCCGAGCTCTGGTGGGCAAACAGCCGCCCGGTCCGCCCGGTTCCGCATTGCACCTCGTCGAATATCAAAAGCAGCCCATGCGCATTGCACAGTTGCCGCAGCGCCTTGAGCGTTCTGGCGGAAAACGGCCTGATGCCGCCTTCTCCCTGCACCGGTTCCAGCAGGATTGCAGCCGTTGTTCCATCCACCGTCGCTTCCACCGCCGCTACGTCATCGAACGGCACCTGTACGAAGCCTTCGGCCTTTGGTCCGAAGCCCTCGAGGTACTTTTCCTGGCCGCCGGCCGCGATCGTTGCCAGCGTGCGTCCGTGAAATGCGCCATCGAAGGTGATGATCTTGAACCGCTCCGGGTCTCCGGAAACGGCGTGGAACTTGCGCGCCATCTTGATCGCGCATTCCACGGCCTCGGCACCCGAGTTGGTGAAAAACACCGTATCGGCAAAACAGGTGGCGATCAGCCGTTCGGCCAGCCGTTCGCCTTCGGGGATCCGGTACAGGTTTGACGTATGCCACAGCTTTGCCGCCTGTGCCGCAAGCGCTTCAACCAGGTGCGGATGCGCATGCCCCAGCGCATTGACGGCGATCCCGGCGCCGAAATCGAGATAAGATTGCCCGTCAGCCGTAAACAGGCGTGCCCCTTCGCCGCGTTCGAACGCAACGTCGATCCGGGCATATGTCGGCAGCAAAGGGGCAATCATCTTAAGGGTCCAATCATCAGCTGCAAAAATAGTGCGATGGCGAAGACATCGGCGAAACCAAAAAAGCCGCCGGTTGTTCGGCGGCGCCTCGCTTCTCGGAACTTTATATGCTGTGGCCGACCTATGGTCAATGTAGCCGGCGTGCAGGAAATCTGCTGATAACCAGTGCACTGAGTCAGAACGCCGCATGGACGAGCGATTCGCTGGCTTGTTAACCTCTTGTTAACGCTGACGTCGGGCGCAAAACTGGGGAAAACCCGCAGAAATCAGCAAACCAGTCTTGTAGCTGTTTTCCAAGATATAGTAGCGTCTGGCCAACAAAACACGAAATATAGTTATTCACACGGTGGCGACGAGCGAACAATGTGTGCAGGGCAGTGCCTTGTGCGACCAAGGAGGGATTCTGCGTGACAACCAACACCCACAACACCCAAGGTGAGAAATTGCCCTGGACGGAAGAGCGCGTCGAGTTGCTCAAGAAGCTTTGGAACGACGGCTTGAGCGCCAGCCAGATTGCCGCCCAGCTCGCCGGAGGCGTCACCCGCAACGCTGTGATCGGAAAGGTTCACCGCCTCGGTCTGTCCGGCCGGGCGACCACCAGCCGCTCATCGGCGCCGCGCCCGCGCCGGCCGCGCCAGCCCAGTCATCCAAGCCGTTCCGGCAGCGCGCCGACAGCCGGCAACACGGCGCTCAAGCCACAGGCCTATGCCAAGCCGGTCCCGGCCCCTGAACCGGAGCCCGAGCCGATCCGGCTCGTCGATCAGCCCTCCGGCGGCGACCGTGTCACGGTTCTCAATCTGTCGGACAAGACCTGCCGCTGGCCGATCGGCGATCCCGGTTCGGAGGAATTCTGTTTTTGCGGCCATGCGCCCAAGGACGGCGTGCCATATTGTGATTATCACGCCCGCGTCGCCTATCAGCCGATGCAGGACCGCCGCGCCCGCCGGGTGTCTGCTGGCCGGTAAAGCGCGTCGTGTGCGGCTGGCACCGGCGCACGCTTCAAAGATTGACGATCAGCCGCCTGCCGCCAGTTGAGACTGGATTGTCAGGCGTTCCAGTTGCTTTGGCGAAAGCGGCTTGCGCAGGCTGCCGATGAAGTTCAGCCCTTGCCCCAGGCCAGGTTGCGAAAGACATTCTTGAATTGTCGAAAAGCAGGTCGGTAAAATGAGCACCTGCTTAACAAAGCCTTGCCGTGATAGGAGTCTATTTGTTTCATTTGGGGATTGAAAGAAATGAAGCAAAATCAATAGCTTATATGGAGAAACCGGCTTTATTTAAGGCCAAGATTCGCTTGCCGTAGAGGCAGAATCTGACTACCTGCTACCGGCTCCACTGGATTCGCTAAAATTTTACGAAAATTCGATCTACAATTGAAGCAAGCTGTTCGTTCGGGTTTGTCAGTGTGCACTGGTATGAAACCTTTACCAGGGCGCACATGATACCCCGGTCGAAAATTGGGCGATTTGTAACCGACACGAAGGCGAGTGTGGCATTGATAGCCGCGTTCGCGTTCTTCGCCATGATCATGGCGGCCGGCGCTGCATTCGACTACGCCTCGGCCATCCGTCAGAAGGCCGAATTGCAGGCCGCTGCCGATGCCGCGGCCATCGCCGGCGCCAAGGAAATTCCCCTGGCAATTTCGAACCCCGCCCAGGTTGAGCTGGTCGCATCGAATTACGCCCGCACCAATCTCGGCATGGGAACCAACAAACCACAAAGCTCTGGCGAATCCGATGACGGTGCTGCAATGCGCATGGCATCATCCGATTTCATGATGGCTGCTGCTGCGGCGGAAGATGACGGTGCCGATAGCGGCATCAGCAAGGGTGGCAGCTCGACATCGATTGATGCAGCCTTCATCGAGGCCGACAATGCCGTCGAGGTGAAAATCGATGCGCCGCGCAAGTCGTACTTCGGCAACTTCCTGCCGTCACGGTACCAGACGATAAACGTCCTCGCGCGTGCCCAGGTGATGGGTATGGGCAAGGTCTGCGTGCTTGGCCTGATGGACAGCAGGCTACTTGCCGGCATTCACTTGGACAATTCCGCCGCGTTGAGCGCTGCTGAATGTGGCGTCTACTCCAATTCGACCAGCTTTGCCTCGATCCGCGCCGATGCAGATTCCAGTATCACAGCGGAGACGATTTGCGCTGCCGGCGGTTACTGGGCACAATCCAGTTCCAGCTTTGAGCCGGCGCCGACGACCGATTGCCCGCCGATCCCCGATCCCCTGTCCGATCGCCCGGCACCGCCTGTCAGTAGTTGCGCGGCCATCGACCTGGTCATCGATGATGAAGAGACCTCGCTAAAGCCGGGGACCTACTGTGGCGGCATCAGCATCATCGACGAAGCGCGGGTCACTCTTGAACCTGGCGTGTACGTCATCAAGGATGGCCCGCTTGTGGTTGCGGAAAGCGCCGAACTGATTGGCAGCTATGTAGGATTTTACCTTACCGGGAATGACTCGGTCTTCAACTTCGCGCCCGACACCACCATTGATCTGGGGGCGCCTCGCGACGGACCGCTCGCCGGCCTCCTGTTCATGGAAGATCGGTCGGTAAGCGGCACCCGTATCCATCGCATCCAGAGCAACAATGCCCGCCAGCTTCTGGGAACCATTTATCTCCCCAAAAGCGTACTGCAGATCGACGCCAACGCGCCCGTCGCCGATCAATCTGCTTACACGGCCATCGTCGCCCTGCGCTTGTGGTTGAAGGAGGGCCCGACCCTCGTTCTAAATTCCGACTACAGTGCCACTGACGTTCCGGTTCCCTCGGCCATTTCCGGCGGCCGTGTCATCCTGACGCAGTAGCCGCCATCAAATCTGATGATGGATTTCCGGCACGAAGGTCTGATCTTCCATCGGCGGTCGGACATAACCCTCCTGAGGCGGTCTCTCCTCCAGCACGATCGGGTCAGGCGTCAGATCCTGGTACGGGATCTGCCCGAGAAGATGAGATATGCAATTCAGCCGGGCATGCTTCTTGACATCGGATCTGACCACGAACCATGGCGCCTGCTTTATATCGGTATGGGCAAACATGTCGTCCTTGGCCTTGGAATAGGCGACCCAGCGCTTGCGTGATTCCAGATCCATCGGGCTCAGCTTCCAACGCTTGGTCGGTTCGGCCAGCCGCGACTGGAAACGGCGCTCCTGTTCTTCGTCACTGACCGAAAACCAGTATTTGATGATCTGGATCCCAGAGCGGACCAGCATGCGCTCGAATTCCGGGCAAGTGCGCAGGAATTCGCGGTATTCCTCATCGGTGCAAAAGCCCATCACCCGCTCGACACCAGTCCGGTTGTACCAGGATCTGTCGAAAATCACCATTTCCCCTGTGGTCGGCAGGTGGGGAACGTAGCGCTGGAAATACCATTGCCCCTTTTCGCGATCGGTGGGAGCGGGAAGTGCGACGACCCGGCATATGCGCGGATTGAGAGGTTCGGTAATCCGTTTGATGGTTCCGCCTTTGCCTGCGGCATCGCGGCCCTCGAAAATCACCACGACCCGCAATCCCTCGTGCTTGATCCACTCCTGCAGCTTCACGAGCTCGATCTGCAATCGCTTCAATTCCTTCTCATACAAGGAATTCGGGATCTTCTTGTTTGGATCGCGGCCATTCGCTTTTTTCGCCTTTTTCGTCATTCTATTCTCCCTGAACACATTCCCCTATCAGAACTTTAGAGCACTTTTTATCGAAATGCGAATCCCCATCGGTGGGTTTCGAAACAGAAAGCTGCGTCATGATGAACTACTTGGGCTGTTGACCCTAGGCCCCTTGCATCACCTCCGGCAGCCAGGACCAGTCTCCGGCCAGGGCGTCGTTGGTGATCAGATAGACGTTGCGGTTGAAAACCGGCGCCTGCTCGCGCACATGCAGGCGCCCGGCGGCACAATGCGCGCGCACCAGGCGCTCCGGAAGATAGGCCGATCCACCGTTGGCCAACAGATACTCAAGACCCCACACGGCGCTGCCGAAGCTGAGCTTGGC
>JAHEJE010000083.1 GCA_024639035.1 Alphaproteobacteria bacterium | reverse complement strand
TGATCGATGGCGGTATCAGAATGCCCAGCGTGCCGCCGGCGCAAATGACACCTGAGGCGAATTCCTTGTTGTAGTTGGCCCGCGCCATGGCCGGAAACGCCAACAGGCCCATCAAGGTGACGACGGCGCCGACGATGCCGCTGGCGGTGGAGAACACGGCACAGGTGATCAATGCCGCGATGGCCATCGAGCCGGGCAGGTTCCTGGCCGCAAGCTGCAGGGACTCGAACAGGCGGTTGACGATGTTGGCGCGTTCGACAACGTAGCCCATGAACAGGAACAACGGGATCGCCACCAGGGTGTCGTTCTCCATCACCGAATAGGTGTTCTGGTTCAGCAGATAGAAAATCTGGTTGTTGAACGCATCGGCAATCGTCTGGATCGAACCGGCCTGATAGTAGGCGTAGTAGCCGAATCCGACCCCCATCGCCAGCAGCGTGAAGGCAATCGGAAAGCCCAGCAGCACCAGCACGATGAACAGGGACAGCATCAAGATGGCGACTTCGGGGTTTGTCATGGCCTCAACGGCTCCACACTGTGCACGTCACGCGGCATCGATTATTTGTTGTCCTGCACCGGCGTCGACTTGCCGATCAGGGAATCCTCTGTCTCACGGACGTCTTCGAGACGCTCCAGCCACTGTCCGGTGCGCATTGCCTTCCAGCACCGCATGGTCTCGGCAATGCCCTGCAGGATCAGCAGGAACCCGGCCAGCGGGATCAGGGTCTTGAAGAAATAGATCTGGATGCGTGCCGGGCTGTTCCAGCTCACCTCCTGGTAACGCCAGGAATCTGAGGCGATTTCGGCGCCAAACCAGAACAGCGCCAGCATTCCGGGAAAAAAGAACAGGATGTAGAGGGTGAAGTCGATCCGCGCCTGCCATTTCACCGGCAGAAACCGGTACAGCACATCGCCACGTACGTGTGCGTCCTGGGCCAGTGCATACGGTCCGGCCATCAGGAACAGAGCGCCATACATCTGCACCATCATGTCGAATGCCCACACCGTGGGTGCATTCAGCACATAGCGCACGAACACTTCATAAGAGACCGAAAAGGTAAGTATCAGGATGCACCAGCCGAAAGCCCGGCCCACCCATATGCTCAGGCTTTCGATCGCATGGATGATCGACGTCAAGACAGCCTCCCCAAAAACCCCCGGACATTTGAGACGGAGACCGGCGCACCGGTCTCCGCCGTTATCGGCTTGCCATCAGGTCGGATTACGAACCGAAGTGATGGTCGTATGCCAGCTTGTAGTCGGGCTGGTTGAGGTTCAGGTAGTTCATCACCTCCTTGGCGTAAGCTTTCTGGGAGGCAATCACCTTGGCAAAGAACTCATCTTCCCCCGAGATCCGATCAACCACGACATCCCAGGCCTTGAGTTGTGCGGCCATGACCGAGTCGGGCGTGCGGTAAACGTTCACCCCCTGGCCCTTCAGTTTTTCCAGATCTTCCGAATAGCGTTTGGTGTTGTGCCAGTAGAAGTTCGAATTCTCCGCTTCGGAGGCATACTTCAGCACCGCCTGCAGTTCCGCCGGCAGTGATTCGTACTTGCCCTTGTTGAAGGTGATTTCGAAGAACTCCTGCGACTGGTGGAAGCTGGCCAGATGGTAATGCTTGGAGACATCCTGCATGCCGAAATCACGGTCGGAGGTCGGATTGTTGAATTCGGCAGCATCGATCAGGCCGGATTTCATCGCCGGCTGAATTTCACCGCCGGGCAACTGCACAACCGACATGCCCATCTCGAGCAGCACGTCGGCGGCCAGGCCGACCGTGCGGTACTTCAGGCCGCTCATCTGCGAGGCGTCCTTGATCTCTTCCTTGAACCAGCCAAGCGGCTGTGCCGGCATCGGGCTGTTGAAGAAGCTGACCACGTTGAGGCCGAGGCTTGCCATCAGTTCATCGAACAGTTCCTGGCCGCCACCATAGTTCACCCAGCCGAGCACTTCCTGGCTCGACCAGCCGAAGCATGGCCCGGTACCGAACAGCGATGCGGTCTTGGATTTCGAATACCAGTAGGCCGGAACATAGTGCGCGGCATCCAGCACCCCGCGGTGCACGGCATCCTGCATCTGGCTGGTCTTGACCACGGCGTTGACCGCAAGCAGGTCGATTTTCAAATCCTTGCCGGCCATCGCGTGCACCCGGTCGACATAGGATTTGGCGTTCTCAAGGAAAATGCCGCCGCCCCACGCGGCCTGCATCTTCAACACGGTCGGCTCGGCGCGCGCGATACTCGGCGCTGCCAGAGCTGTAGCGGCAGCCCCGCCGGCAGCCAGACCTGCCTTCTTCAGGAATTTGCGGCGCGATGCAACTTGTCCGCTTCCAGTATCAGCATCTGTCATAGTCCTACTCCCTAAATTGGTTCTGCAATTGATCGATCCGTCACGACGGATTCTAGCAGTCTAGCACTCAATTCAACCGCGCCTATCACCTATTCCATTCTCAGGGATGGTATCGAACCGCGGCCCGCTCAATCCGGTGGCAGGGGGGCTGGCGGCGCCGCGGTGCCGAGCGCGGCACGGTTGCGTTCGCGGTACTGGCTGGGCGGGTCGAACCAACCCTGCCAGAGACCGCGCTTGGCGCCCCGGGCGCGGCGTTCAGCGGCCAGGTAGGTCAGGGCATGGTCGGTGTAGGCGACCGCCCAACCGTCTTCGACCATGGCCAGATTCAGCTCACGGCCGCCGGCCGAGCAGACCGCGACGGCACGGTCGTAGCGATCGGTGTCGACGATCCGGCATTCGAGCGCCGCGCCAGATCTGGCGATGAGGCTGCGCAGGTGACGGGCGGCCTGGCGACCGCAATTGTACCGCGTACCATCGGCGCGGTGGCAGGTCTGGCGGTATTCCGGGGCATCGATGCCATGCAGGCGGATTTCCTCAACGCCGTCGCGCAGGCTGTCGCCGTCGATGACTTGCGGAGCGGCAAGCCGGCTCGGCGGCGTCAGGGTGCGCACAACGTAGACTGCAACGGCAATCACGAGCGCCACTCCGACCAGATCGGCGATGCGCCGCCAGCCGGATTTTCGGCGGTAGCGGCTGGTCATTTCCGGCGCTGCTTGCCAGCGCCCCAGCGGTCGGCCGCGGCATCGTCGGCGGCGCGGGCCTCGACCCATCTGGCACCCTCGGTGCCGGCTTCCAGCTTCCAGAACGGCGCCTTGGTCTTCAGCCAGTCCATGAGGAACTGGCAGGCCGCGAATGCAGGCTCGCGGTGCGCCGATGTGGTGATCACCAGGACGATATCGTCGCCGGGATCGAGGCGGCCATGGCGATGGACGATCAGGCTTGAGATCAGCGGCCAGCGCTCGTGCGCCTCGCGCTCGATGGCTTGCAGAGCGCGCTCGGTCATGCCGGGATAGTGCTCCAGTGTCATCGAGGATATACGGTCGCCGTCGGACAGTTCTCGAACCGTGCCGACGAAGGCGGCGGTGGCGCCGATCGAGGTGTCGCCGGCCTTGAGAGTGGCAATCTCGGCGCCGACATCGAAGGGTTGGCGCTGGACCCGGATCATTGCTGGGTCGCCGGCTGCTTTTTGCCACCACCCAGCAGGTTGTTCAGGACCGAAGCGCCGCCATCCTCCAGCGCCTTGTTGGCGTCGTTGCCGAGCAGCGCGCCGGCCTCCTCGCCGAGCACCTTGGAGGCCTTTTCGGTGACCTCCTTCTCGACCTTCTCAAGCGCCTTCTTCTTAAGCTTTCGGGCTTTCTTTTCCGCCTTTTTCCGCAGTTTCCGGGCTTTTTCGTCGATATCGACACCGCTCAGCGACTTGCCCAGTTTGGCGAGCGCCTTGAAGGCGGCCTCGGGGTTCTGCAGGATGCCTTCGATGTCCGGGTAGATTTTCGGATTGGACCACGGGCCCTTGATAATGATCGGCACGGCGATGCCGGCGAGTTCGGCTTCTCCGCCCTGGCCGTGGAGCGAGGCAACGATTTTCGGCGTGGTCTTGTAGTCGAGGGCACGGCGCAACAGGTCGACCTCACCCAGGCCGGTGACGCGGACCAGGGGGCCGAGCAGCTTCAGGTCCTTGTTCTCGGCAATACCGTCCTTGATCTGGAAACTGGCTTCCATCAGCGAGAAGTCGGTCTTTTCATCCGGCCCGGTGTCCCAGCCGCCGAGGATGGCCTTTTGCACGTTGCGGATCATGCGGGCGAGGTTGAGGCCGCGCAGGGCGCCGTCGTTGAACTTGAACTTGCCGGTTCCATACAATGTCGAGACCAGTTCGCGCTGGCTGGCGCCGGTTGCAGCAATCGACAGTGTGATGCCGCTGACGCCACTGATGCGCTCAATGCGGGCGAAGTCGGTGAGCAGGCGGTAGGCATCGAGACCGGTCGCGTTGAGCGCACCCTGCAGGGCGGGCTTGGCCCGGGTGCCGTCGAGCACCAGCTTGCCATTGGCAGCGCCGTCATAGAAGGTCATCTTCTTCAAGTCGGCCCTGAGCACACCGGCCTTGAGGCTGGCGACGACATTGGTGCTGCCGATGGCGACATCGCCATACTGGATGGCGGCGGCGGCGAGATTGAGATTGGCATCGACGGCCTTCAGGCCTGCAAGGTCGATGGGTGCATCGCTCCAGCCGGCGGTGGCGGCGCCTTCGGTCGCGGTGCCGTGCCTGGCCGGTGCGGCGTAGACATTTGCATCGATGCGGTCGACGCCAAGATTGGCGGTGATCGCCGGGCGCTTGCCGGCAAGTGAAACGGTGACGTTGCCCTGGGCGTTCATGGCATCAAGGCCGAAGCGGGCCTTGGTGAGCTTTATGACATCGCCGGACATATCAAGGCCGCCCTTGGCATAGAACGGCTCGAGACCCTTGCCGGGGGCGAGCGGGCTGCCGGCCCATTTTGCCAGGCCGCGCAGCGATGGCGAGGTGATGTCGGCGGTGCCGGCCAGGCTCATACCCCTGGTCATGGCGGCGCGGCCGTTGAAATTGACCGTCAGCAGGCGCGATGCAATCGCCAGATCAAGCGGTGAACCGTCGGTGACGAGGCGGGCAGGGGACTTGACGAAAATGTCGGTACTGACTTTTTCGCCGTTCCACACCAGCGAGCCCTTGGCCGAAAGCGGACTGTCGAGGGTCGGCATGGATACGGTCATATTGACTTTGGTTGCGGAAAACACCGTGCCGGTGCGCTCGTCAAGATAGCGCAGGCGGCCGTCCTCGATCTGCAACGGGGCGATCGAGACGCTTTCGACCATGTCGGCCGGCGAGTTGGCTCCGTCCTGGGTGGTGCCTTGCGCAGGTGGCGAGGCGCTCTCGAAGGTCCAGTTGGCTCTGCCATTGCCGTCGACAATCAGGCTCAGGTCGGGACGCAGCAAGGTGAGTTCCTTGACCTCGATACGCTGGGACAACAGCGGCAGGACGGCGACGCGGACGCGCAAACGGTCCATCTTGGCCACCCGGCCGGCAAACATGGTTGGCGGATTGGACAGGCTGGCGCCCTGCAGTTCGACGGAAAACTCGGGCCAATAGGTGAACCGCGGTTCGGCGCTCAGCGTCAAGGTGCGCCCGGTCTCGGATTTGACCGCCGCCTGCACCTGTTCGCCGACGAACTGGGCGTTGATGAAGAACGGCAGCGAGGCGCCGGCTGCCGCCACGAGGACGAACAGGGCGATAAAGACAAAGAGTACACGCTTCACGGGTTTCTTCCTGGGGCTGGCGCGGTTTTCACGAATCGTCTGATCCTACATAACACACACTGTTCGGGCTCTGCCAAGGATGCTATCACGGCATGACAGAGGCTTCACTTTGCATCAGTGGCGAGGGATTTGCTCATGTCTGAGGCTCCGCTATGGACACCCGGCGAGGACAGAATTGCCGATAGCAACCTCATGCGGTTCATCGCCTTTGCCAACAAGCGTGGCGAGAGCCTGAGAGGGTTTGACGGCCTGCACCGGTTTTCCGTTGCCGACACCGGACGGTTCTGGGACCTATACTGGGAATTTGCCGGCATCAAGGCGGAAACCCGCGGCGAACGCATCGTGACCGACGTCGACAAGATTCCCGGCGCGCGGTTTTTTCCCGATGCGAAGCTCAACTTTGCCGAAAACCTGTTGGCTCGCAACGTCGATCGCCCGGCGATGATATTTCGCGGCGAAGACAAGGTGCGCCGTGAGGTCAGCTGGCGGGCGCTGCATGATGGGGTTTCGCAACTGCAGCAGGGACTTGGCGCCATCGGGCTTCAGGCGGGCGACCGGGTGTGTGCGGTGATGCCGAACATGCCCGAGGCGATGACGGCGTTCGCCGCGGTCGCTTCGTTGGGTGGCATCTGGTCGTCGTGCTCGCCGGACTTCGGCGAACGCGGTATTCTCGACCGGTTCAGCCAGATCGAGCCGAAGGTGCTGGTGGTGTGCGACGGCTATCATTACAACGGCAAGACCTTCGATATCGCTGACAAGATCGCGGCGGTGGTCGCGCAACTGCCTAGTCTCGAGGCGGTGCTGGTGGTCGACTACGCCGGCACGGCTGACGCGGCGGCGGGCAAGATCGACAAGGCCCAAACCCTGCAAGCGTTCATGGCGCCGCATGCGCCGGCGCCGGTCGCGTTTGTGCAACTGCCGTTCGATCATCCGCTGTACATCCTGTTTTCCTCGGGCACCACGGGGGTGCCGAAATGCATCATCCACCGGGCCGGCGGCGTGTTGCTCAAGCACTTGAGCGAACAGCAACTGCATGTCGATCTAAAATCCAACGACCGGTTGTTCTATTTCACCACCTGCGGCTGGATGATGTGGAACTGGCTGGTCACCGGGCTGGCCAGCGGGGCAACGCTGCTGCTTTACGACGGCTCGCCGTTTTATCCGAACGAACGGGCGATGTTCGATCTGGCGGTCGAGGAGGGGATGACGATATTCGGCACCTCGGCGAAGTACATCGATGCGGTCAAGAAGACCGGCTGGCGGCCGTGCGAGACGCATGACCTGTCGAACGTGCGGGCGATGCTGTCGACCGGGTCGCCGCTGTCGATGGAGAGTTTCGAATTCGTCTATTCCGGCATCAAGTCGGACATCCACCTGGCCTCGATGTCGGGCGGCACTGACCTTTGCGGCTGCTTCGTCGGCGGCAATCCGATGGCGCCGGTATGGCCGGGGGAAATCCAGTCCAAGATGATCGGCCTTGAGATGGCGGTCTACGACGACCAGGGCCGGCCGATGCGCTCGGGCAAGGGCGAACTGGTGTGCACGACCGCCTTTCCCTCAATGCCGCTCGGGTTCTGGAACGATCCGGGTGATGAGAAGTACATGGCGGCCTATTTCACCCGGTTCCCCGGGGTCTGGTGCCACGGGGACTTTGCCGAATTCACGGCCCATGGCGGCATGATCATCCACGGGCGCTCGGACGCGACGCTGAACCCGGGCGGTGTCAGGATCGGTACCGCGGAGATCTATGCCCAGGTCGAGCAGATGCCGGAGGTGCTCGAAGCCCTGGCGATCGGCCAGGACTGGGACGGCGATGCGCGGGTGGTGCTGTTCGTGCGGCTGGCCGAGGGCATTGCGCTTGACGGTGTGTTGGAGAAGGATATCCGCACCCGGATCAGAACCGGGGCATCACCGCGCCATGTGCCGGCGCGCATCGTGGCGGTGAGCGATATTCCGCGCACCAAGTCGGGCAAGATCGTCGAACTGGCCGTGCGCGAAGTGGTGCACGGACGGCCGGTCAAGAACGTCGAGGCACTGGCTAACCCGGAAGCGCTCGACCTGTTCCGGAACCTTCCACAACTGCAGGCGTGAGCACGGCCGGTGCCTGGCGCTTCTTGCCGCGGATGGCACGCGACAGGATGATCACCGGAATGATGCCGGTCGCGACGATGGTCAGGGCGGCCAGGGCGCTTTCTTCAAGCTGATCCAGCGACGCCAGCGTGTAGACCATGGTCGACAGGGTTTCGAAGTTGAACGGACGCAGGACCAGGGTCGCCGGCAGTTCCTTCATGCAATCGACGAAGACCAGCAGGGCGGCAGAGACCAGCGCGGGCCTGATCAGCGGCAGGTGGATTTCCCTGAGCGCGCCAAACGGCGTGCGGCCGAGGGTGCGGGCTGCGGCGGCAAGGCTCGGCGTAACGCGCTCCAGGCCCGATTCCAGGTTGCCGAAGGCGATGGCGAGGAAGCGCACGGCATAGGCAATCGTCAGGGCGCCGATGCCGCCGGTCATAATCAGCCCCGGCGAAGCATCGAAGGTGGATTTCAGGTAGCCCGCGACGGCGTTGTCGAAGAGGGCCAACGGTACCAGCAGGCCGATGCCGAGGATGGTGCCGGGGATGGCATAACCGAGACTGGCCAGGCGGCTGGCGATCCGAATTGCCGATGAGGACTGCAGCCGGTTGGCATAGGCCAGGAACAGTCCGAGGCCGACGGCAAGCAGGGCCGCGACACTGGCGAGCAGCATCGAGTTCGTCGCCGCGGCGATGAACTCAGACGTGGCGGCGTCTTCGAAATGGGCGATGGCAAACGACAGCAGGATGCCGCTCGGCAGGACGAAGCCGAACAGCACCGGCAGCGCACAGACGAAGGTGGCCAGCCAGCCGCGCCAGCCATGCAGGCGGGTTCGATTCAAGGGGTAGTCATGGGCCGTGGTATTATGGAAGGCCTGGCGGGCGCGGCTGGCCCGTTCGACCCACAGGATGGCGAAGATGATGGCAAACATGACCACGGCGATCTGCGCCGCGCCGCCGAGGTTTCCGCGTCCAAGCCAGGTCGAGTAGACGCCCAGGGTCAGGGTGCGGACGCCGAAATGCTCCACGGCGCCGATGTCGTTCAGGCTTTCCATCATGGCCAGCGATACGCCGACGACGATGGCCGGGCGGGCAAGCGGCAGGGCGACGCTGGCGAATACCTGCCAGGGCGAGCGACCGAGCGTGCGGGCGACTTCGAGATGGCACACCGACTGGCGCATGAAGCTGGCGCGCGCGGTCAGGAAGACATAAGGAAACAGCACCAGCGACATGATCAGGATGGCGCCGCCGAGCGAGCGAATTTCAGGGAACCAGTAATCGGACTTGGCCTGCCAGCCGAAAGCGGACCGCAGGGCGCCCTGGAAGGTCCCCGAGTACTCGAAGAAATCCACATAGGTATAGGCGATGATGTAGGTCGGCATGGCCAAGGGTACCAGCAGCAGCCACTGGAACACCTTGCGGGCGGGAAAGGCGTGCATGGTCACCAGCCAGGCCGTGGCGGTGCCGATGACGAAGGTCAGCACGCCAACGCCGAGCATCAGCAGCGCGGTGTGCCGGATGTAGCTTGGCAGGACGGTACCGAGCAGGTGGGGCCAGATGTTTTCAGACGGCGTGAACGCCAGCACCAGGATGCTGAACACGGGCAGTAACAGCAACAGGCTGATTGTCCAGGTGCCGATCGGCCACCAGGGGATCCGTGCCAATGTGGTGCTTGTCGGGGCTTGCGACATGTTTCCTTGCCGGCGGCGCAACGTGATGTGCCGCATTGCGTTCGTTTGTGCGCTTCTTTACGGGAAAATCAGCGGTTGCGAAATGCCGTTTCGCACAGTTTGGCACTCAATCGGCCAGTACCCGTGTGGTTGGAAAGGTTATCTCGACCAGGGTTCCCTTGCGGCGCTCGCTGGAAATGCTGAAGCGGGTCCGGTTGGCCTGGGCCAGGGCGCGGGTCAGCGGCAGGCCGAGCCCGGTGCCCGGCCGTTTCCTGTGTTCGGCGTCGGGAACCCGCGAAAATGGCTCCAGCGCGCGCTGCAACTCTTCATCGTTCATGCCGATACCGGTGTCCTTGACCCGGTAGGTCAGTTCGCCGGCGCGATTGAGCTTGGCGGAGATCATCACCTGGCCGCCGGGATTGGTGAATTTCACCGCGTTGGACAGCAGGTTGAGGATGATCTGCTTCATCGAGCGGGCAT
>JAHEJE010000082.1 GCA_024639035.1 Alphaproteobacteria bacterium | reverse complement strand
ATCACATCCATAACTTGCCAGGCGTCATGCCCGGTAACCACGACCGCATGGGCGACATCCGATGACGCAATCGCCGCCAGCACATGCGCCAGAACCGGTCTGCCGTTCAGATCCGCCAGCAGCTTGTTCTGCCCACCCATCCGCGACGATAGACCGGCGGCAAGAACGACGGCGCCAACCCTTTTCACCTGTCATCTCGCCGGATGTCATGGCCGGCACCGCCGTGGCGCAGACACATGGTCATTTCCGCCATGATCGAGATCGCGATTTCCGGTGCCCCGCGCGCCCCGATGTCAAGGCCAACCGGCCCGGCGATGCGCGCCAGGGCCGCGTCTGCAAAGCCGGCCGCAACGAGCCGTTCGCGCCGCGCCGCCTGGGTTTTCCTCGACCCCAGGGCACCGATATAGAAACAATCGGATTGCAGCGCCAGGCCGAGTGCCGGGTCATCGATCTTCGGATCGTGGGTCAGGGCGACAAAGCCACAGCGCGCATCCAGCCCGAGGCCCGGCAACACCTCGTCCGGCCACTCCGCCACGACCTCAGCCCCCGGAAACCGCTCCGCAGTGGCAAATGCCGCACGCGGATCGATCACGCTGACCTGGTAGCCGGCCGCCGTGGCCATCGGCACCAGGCTCTGGGCGATATGCACCGCACCGATCACGATCAGCCGGAGTTTGGGGTTGAAAATCTCGACGAAATGTTCCCCGGCAGCATTGGATTGCACAGTGCTCCTGTCAGACCGGAAGCCATCGACAATCACCGCGCCGAACTCATCGTCAGCCGCTTGCCGCGCGCAAACGATCCGCTGCGCGCCGCTGTGCAACGCCGTTACCATGGCCACCGGTTCGCGCCCGCGCTGTGCCTGCAGCAGCCTCTGGAGGGTTTCGCTGTTCATGGCTGACCGGCCTTATCGAGTGCCTCGACAAAGATTCTGATACGACCGCCGCAGGCAAGCCCGACCTCCCAGGCCGTTTCATCGGCCACGCCGAATTCGAGCACCCTGCAATTGCCGCTGTCGATCACATCGATGGCCTCGGAAATCACCGCGCCTTCAACGCAGCCACCGGACACCGATCCGAGAAAATCGCCATCCCTGTCGATCAACAGCCGCGAACCGACCGGCTGCGGTGCCGAGCCCCAGGTCTCGATCACCGTGGCCAGCGCGACCTTTCGGCCCTGCTGCAGCCAGTCGTTCGCGGCAAAGAGGACATCATGCATGCTATCTGGCCGCCGCAAGCGCACGCCTGGCCATCACCCCGACGAGATGGGCGCGATACTCGGCCGTTGCATGAATATCCGCGTTCAGATCGTCGGCGGATGTTGAAATACCGTCCAGCGAGGAGGCCGCGAAGGCATCTTGCAGCGCCGTTTCCATTGCCGTGTGCCGGAACACCCCAGGACCCGCGCCGGTGACGGCCACCCGCACCTCGCGGCCCCGGTCTGCCACGAAGACGCCGACCACGGCATAGCGCGAGGCCGGATTGGCAAACGTCGCGTAGCCGGCCCTGACCGGGATCGGGAACTCCACCGCCGTTATGATTTCATCGCGCTCGAGCGCGGTTTCGAACAAGCCGATGAAGAACTCGTCCGCCGACATTCTCCGCTCAGACGTGATCACCGTGGCACCCAGCCCGAGCAGCCCGGCCGGGTAGTCGGCAGCCGGGTCGTTGTTGGCAATCGAACCGCCGATCGTTCCCCGGTTGCGGACATGCGGGTCGCCAATCCCCCCGGCAAGCCCGGCCAGCGCCGGGATGGCTTTCTGCAAATCCTCGTCATCGGCGACCTCGGCATGGGTGGTACCGGCCCCGATGATCACCTTGTCTTTCAGCACCTCGATCCCGCTGAGCCCCAGCCCGCTGAGGTCGATGATATCGCTCGGCGCCGCAAGCCGCTGCTTCATCGTCGGGATCAGGGTCATGCCACCGGACATGACCGTACCGTCCGCGTGCGCCCTGATCAGCCTGACGGCCTCGGCCAGTTCGCTCGGGCGGTGGTAGGTGAAGTCGTACATGGCCTTACCCTTGCAAATTTCCTGCGCCGGCTACCCGCTTGCCGCCGGCGCCTACATCCTGGCCGCACCGTCCTGGATCGACTTGACGATAGTGTGGTAGCCGGTGCACCGGCAGATGTTGCCGTCCAGTTCGGCCCGGATCACTTCCGCCGTCAGCGCCTTGCCCTTGCGCCTGGCGATATCGATCCCCGACATGATCATGCCGGGCGTGCAGAACCCGCATTGCAGCCCATGGTGGGTCCTGAACGCCTCCTGCATCGGGTGCAGCGTGCCGTCCCTGGCGATACCCTCGATGGTCGTCACCTCGGCCCCTTCGCAGGCCACGGCCAATGCCGTGCACGCCTTGATCGCCTTGCCATCGACATGCACCACACATGCCCCGCACTGGCTGGTGTCGCAACCGACATGGGTGCCGGTCAGTTTGAGATCATCGCGCAGGAAATCGACCAGCAACGTGCGGGCTTCCACGGTGCCGCTCACCGCCGTGCCGTTCACCGTCATTGCTACGTTTGGCATCCATGCCCTCCCCATCGACAGCGCCCGATTGCGGCACACCGCAGGCGGACCCGGACACATCGGGTAAACTTATTGTGGTCAAGCAACACATTGCGCCCGGCGGTCGCTTTGGTCAATATCAGGCAGGCTCGATGTCCGACACCGGGCATCGGCAAGACGCGCCTGGGCGAACGCGGTCGGCGACGGTCGCCCGGTAACGGCAAATTGTTTCAGAAAGGAAATGCGAAATGAGAACTCTCAGCCTGTCGACGCTCGCAGCCCTGCTCGCTCTGACCACGCCGGTGTTGGCCGGAGAAACGCCGGCGCCGCCGGGTGCGAAGGTCTACTTCGTCAACCTGAAGGACGGCGACACGGTGAACAATCCGGTGCATATCCAGTTCGGCCTCGCCGGCATGGGCGTCGCGCCGGCCGGTGTCGAGGACAAGAAGAACACCGGACACCACCACCTGATCATCGACGAGATGGTCGAGGGCGATGAACTCAACGCCCCGCTGCCCGCCGACGACCACCACAAGCATTTCGGCGGCGGCCAGACCGAGACCACGATCGAACTCACGCCGGGCAACCACACCCTGCAACTTCTGCTCGGCGACTGGTCGCACATCCCGCACAACCCGCCGGTGATGTCCGAACGGATCACCATCAC
Organism: Alphaproteobacteria bacterium; assembly: GCA_024639035.1. GTDB lineage: Bacteria > Pseudomonadota > Alphaproteobacteria > Rhizobiales > Aestuariivirgaceae > JAHEJE01. Next base: position 6,777 of record JAHEJE010000082.1, on the reverse strand, counting down.
GGTCGAGTAGCAGGCGCGGCTGACGAAACGTCAAACAAAACAATGGCGTCGCCCTGTTCCCGGTGTATAGTTTCCGCCTCCGGGGGGCGAATTGAACTGGCAGGGAAGTGACACGGTGCAACGCCGTCTAGCCGCGATATTGGCCGCCGACGTTGTCGGCTATTCCAAGCTCATGGCGGACGACGAGACCGGCACCCTGAACGCCCTGCGCACCCATCGCGAAACCCTGTTCGACCCCGAGACCGCCAGGCGCGGCGGCCGCATCGTCAAGCTGATGGGTGACGGCACGCTGGTCGAGTTTCCGTCCGTCGTCGATGCCGTCGAATGTGCGTTGGCTATCCAGCAGGCAGTGGCAGAGACCGGCGGCCCGATAATGCTGCGCATCGGCATCAATCTCGGCGACATCATCATCGACGGCGACGACATCTACGGCGACGGCGTCAACATCGCCGCCCGCCTCGAAGCCCTCGCCGACCCCGGCGGCATCTGCATATCCTCCATCGTCCACGAAAGCCTCGGCAATCGCGTTGAGGCCGAATTTGCCGATGCCGGCGAGCACGAGGTCAAGAACATCGCCCGCCCGATCAGGGTTTTCAAGTATTTCTCACCTGGCGCTGCCGGAGACAGAGGGTGTGACCTGGCCCGTGCCAAAGCCTTTAATACATCGATCGGACTGGATTTCTCACTGCCGGATTACCCGTCCATTGCAGTACTCCCGTTCACTGTCATGAGCACCGATCCGGAACAGGAATTCTTTGCCGATGGGGTTTGTGAAGACATCATCACCTCGCTGTCGAAGATCGACCGGCTGCTGGTCGTCGCCCGAAACTCCACGTTCACCTACAAGGGCCGCGCCGTCGACGTAAAGCAGGTTGGTCGCGAACAGGGCGTGCGATATGTACTTGAGGGCAGCGTACGCAAGGCGGCAGACCGGGTCCGGGTAACGGCCCAACTGATCGACGCTACCACCGGTGCCCATGTCTGGGCTGAACGATATGACCGCAAGATGCAGGATATATTCGCCGTCCAGGATGACATTACCCGTGAAATCGTCGTTGCCATGGATGTCCAGTTGCGCCAGGGCGAACAACACCGGGTCTGGTCGGGCGGGACCCAGAATTTGGAGGCCTGGGAGTGTCTGCGCCTGGCGACCGACGCCGCGCTGGGCGGCAGCCGGGAAACACAACCCAAAGCGCGTAAACTTCTCGACCGTGCTCTTGAGCTTGACCCGAACTATGCCGTAGCCTGGGCCATGCGTGGCTGGCTCCACTTCACCGAAGCCGACGTCGGCGGCGGCCTCGCCGGCCGCGAACAGGCTCAAGAGGCACAGGATGCAGCCTTTCGCTGCGGTCACAAGGCGCTTGAACTCGACCCCGATTGCGCCGAAGCCTATGGCATCCTCGCCCTCACCCACCTGAATGCCGGCGAACATGACACGGCCATCAAATTGACGGAAAAGGCGATCGAACTCGCCCCCAACAATGCTGAAATTCTCGGCGGTGTCGCCTCAGCCGTCATGCGAAAATCGGGCCGGCCCGAACGCGGTGCCGAACTGGTCAAGCAGGCCATGCGCCTGAGCCCCTTCTACCGGCCCGGCTTGTTGCGCGCGCTGGCCAATAACTACCGCCTGTGCGGCCGCCTGGAAGAAGCCGTCGCCTGCTACCGGGAATCGTTGAAACGCGAAGACGGCTATCTTGCCGCGCATGTCAATCTGGCATCCGCGCTGGGTGAACTGAACCGCCTCGACGAAGCGCGCCAAGCCGCCCGCGGCGTGCTTGAACGAGAGCCGGATTTTTCTATCGCTGGTTATGCCGCCGGCCTGGCATACCGAAACAGAACAGACGTGGACCGCATATCTGATGGATTGCGCAGGGCGGGTTTGCCCGAATGAGCACCGCCCCCACACAACGGCGCCTGGCCGCGGTCCTGGCAGCCGATGTCGTTGGCTATTCCAGGCTGATGGCCGAGGACGAAACTGGCACCCTGACGGCACTACGCACACATCGCAAGGAGCTTTTCGACCCTCAGACAGCCAAACGCGGCGGACGCATCGTCAAGCTGATGGGCGACGGCACGCTGGTGGAATTTACCTCTGTCGTCGATGCCGTCGAATGCGCCATTGCCATTCAGCAGGCCTTGTCCAAGGATGACAGCTCCATAAAACTGCGTATCGGCATCAACCTCGGCGACATCATCATCGACGGCGATGACATATACGGCGACGGCGTCAATATCGCGGCAAGGCTCGAAGCACTGGCCGAACCGGGCGGTATCTGCATTTCATCTATCGTGCATGAAAGCCTGGGAAACCGGGTCGAGGTGGCGTTTGCCGATGCCGGCGAGCACGAAGTCAAGAACATCGCCCGGCCGATCAAGGTCTTCCAATGGCCGGCGGCCGGCAAAAACCAAGGCGCGCCAAAATCCGCTGCGCCAAAAGGTGCAGGAAGACCCTCCGTCGCGGTCCTCCCCCTCGACAACATGTCTGCTAACCCACAGGACGAAGCATTCGTAGACGGCATGACCGAGGACATTATTACCGCCATGTCACTGACCCGCTGGTATGACGTCAAAGCCCGGAATTCCACCTTTGCCTACAAGGGTACCTCGCCCGATGTCCGCCAGGCTGCGAAGGAACTCGGCGCCGACTATGTCCTGGAAGGAAGTGTCCGTAAGAGCGGCAACCGGGCGCGGATTACCGTTCAGCTGATCGAAGCCGTCTCAGGCAATCACGTGTGGGCGGACCGTTTTGATCGGCAAACCGACGACGAGTTCGGCGTTCAGGACGAGATCGCCCAGCGCATCGCTTCTGTTATGGGCGAACGCATCTGGCAGGATATGGCAAGGGGCATCGGCGGCAAGCCGCTGGATGACTACGGCGCGTATGATTATGCTTTTACCGCCATTGAACTGTTGCATCGCCTGGAGCCTTCAGACGTTGCCAGGGCAAAATTGGGTCTGCAAAAGGCTCTCGAACTGGACCCGCAGTTGATCGTTGGCCATCTTGGCCTCGGGTTTTGCCACATGTTCGAATGGGCGTACTGGGGCGATCCCGATGGTGCCTCGCTTGAACGCGCCGATCAGCATGCGGGCAAGCTGCAAGACCTCGCACCCAACGATGCCCAGACGTTCCGTCTTCTCAGTCGTGTCTTGAGCGCAAAGGAGAGGTATGCCGAAGCCTGGCAAAAGGTGGAGCGCGCCCTGAGCATTAATCCCAATGATGGCGACATCATTGCCAATCGAGGCCTCTATCACCTCTATCAGGGCCAGTTTGAACGGGCTATTGAATGGTTCGACAAGGTCCTGGACTATCACGCCGATACGCCGCACACGGTCGATATCATGAATTACTGGAAGGCCATGGCGCGCTTCGGCCTTCGCGATTATGCCGGGTCGGTCATCTTGATCGAGCGAGTCGCGGGGATGGAATATCTCAGAAACTTGTGGTTATGTGCCTGCCAGGCACAGCTGGACAATCAGGGTCGGGCACAAATTCACACTTCCGCAATTCTCACGGCCAATCCAGACTTCAGTCTGACCCATATCGGCATGTGGAAGTCCTTCCAGCACGATGCAGATCGCCAGCACCTTTGCGAAGCATTTCGCCGAGCAGGGTTGCCGCAATGAGTGATCACCCCACACAACGCCGCCTGGCCGCGATCCTGGCCGCCGATGTGGTTGGTTATTCCAGGCTGATGGCTGAGGACGAGACTGGCACACTCGCCACATTGCGCACGCACCGCGAGACCCTGTTCGACCCCGAGACGGCCAAACGCGGCGGGCGCATCGTCAAGCTGATGGGCGACGGCACGCTGGTCGAATTTCCATCGGTCGTCGATGCCGTCGAATGCGCTTTGGCTATCCAGCAGGCGCTGGCCGCGGAGGACGGTCCGATCAGGCTGCGCATCGGCATCAACCTCGGCGACATCATCATCGACGGCGACGACATCTACGGCGACGGCGTCAACATCGCCGCCCGCCTCGAAACCCTCGCCGACCCCGGCGGCATCTGCATTTCCTCGATCGTCCACGAAAGCCTGGGCAACCGGGTCGATGCAGCGTTTGAAGATACTGGCGAAGTCGAGGTGAAAAACATTGCCCGGCCGATCCGGGTCTATCAATGGAGAGGCCAGCAAGCCGCCGGCCGCGAAATCCCGCGCCCGCCCGGCACCGGCAAATCCGCCAAGCCGAGCATAGCAGTGCTGCCGTTCGACAACATGTCCAACGACCCCGAGCAGGAATACCTCGCGGACGGCATCAGCGAGGATCTGATCACCGCGCTGTCCAAGATCCGCTGGTTCTTCGTCATCGCCCGCAACAGCACCTTCACCTACAAGGGCCAGGCCGTCGATGTCACCCAGGTCGCCAAGGACCTGGGCGTGCGCTACGTTCTGGAAGGCAGTGTCCGCCGCGCCGGCAGCCGGGTCCGGGTCACCGCCCAGCTGATCGATGCGACATCCGGGCGGCACGTATGGGCGGAACGCTATGACCGCCAGTTGGAGGACATCTTCGATCTGCAGGATGAAATGACCGGCACCATTGTCGGCGCGGTCGAACCGGAGCTTTCCGCAGCAGAACGTGACCGCGCCGTGAGCAAGGCCACCGAGAACCTCGATGCCTGGGAAAGCTTTCAGCGCGGCCTCCATCACATGTGGAAGTACAACCGCAGCGACATGCCGCCCGCGCACAAGTTCTTTGGCAAGGCGGTCGAGCAGGATCCCAATTTCGCAACCGCATATGGCTACTGGTCCTACTGCCACTACCAGACCGTGATCATGGGCTGGTCGGAAGACGTTCAGAAGTCCCTGCAGGACGGAATGGCCATCGCGCAAAAGGCCCTTGCCCTCGACAACAAGGACCCTGTCGCCTACTTCGGCATCGGCCGCATTCTGATGATGCAAGGCAAGCACGACGATTCCATTGCGGCATTGGAAACGGCGGTCGAGTTGAACCCGAGCTTCGCCCAGGCCTATCACGGCCTGGGAATGGTGTTGACCCTGGCCGGGCGCCTGGAAGACGCCAAGGCCGCCCTCCTGCAATCCGAGCGCCTGAGCCCGAGAGATCCTATATTGTGGGCGTCCATCGTGGTCCACGGATTGGCGTGCCTGCTGTCAGGCGATACCAAGGGCGCGCTGCGCTGGGCCCGCAAGGCGATCCAAAACCCGCGCGCATCAGGCTATTGGCCACACGCTGTCCTGGCCGCGGCATTGTCCTGTGACGATCAGTTGGACGAGGCGCGCGAGCAGGTCGCAGCAGCCCTTGCCGCCCTGCCCGAGCTTTCCGTGTCCTATCTCGCCGAAACACTGCCGGCAAAGGAACCGGGCGGCCTCGACATCTACCTCGATGCCCTGCGCACGGCAGGCCTGCCCGAATGAACGCCATACCGACACCACGCCGCCTGGCCGCGATTTTGGCCGCTGACGTTGTCGGTTACTCCAGGCTGATGGCTGACGACGAAGCCGGCACCCTGAACGCCCTGCGCGCCCATCGCGAGACCCTTTTCGACCCCGAGACCGCCAGGCGCGGCGGCCGCATCGTCAAGCTGATGGGCGACGGCACCCTCGTCGAGTTCCCTTCCGTCGTCGATGCCGTGGAATGTGCGCTGGTTATCCAGCAGGCGCTGGCCAAGGAGAACGGCCCGATAAAATTGCGCATCGGCATCAATCTCGGCGACATCATCATCGACGGCGACGACATCTATGGTGACGGCGTCAACATCGCCGCCCGCCTCGAAGCTCTCGCCGAACCGGGCGGCATCTGCATTTCCTCGATTGTGCATGAAAGCCTGGGAAACCGGGTCGAGGTCGCGTTTAGCGACGCCGGAGAGCACGAGGTCAAGAACATCGGCCGGCCCATTCGAGTCCACAAGTGGCCACCTGGCGCGCGCTCCCATCAGCCGACCGAGGCAGACAGCGCCGCGTCAGCAACGCAAAAACCTTCAATTGCCGTGCTGGCGTTCAACAACATGTCGGGCGATCCCGAGCAGGAATATTTCTCCGATGGCATCGCCGAGGACCTCATCACCGAATTATCGCGGTTCTCCGAACTGTTCGTCATTGCCCGCAACTCGTCGTTTACCTTCAAGGGTAGCGCAGTCGACATCAAGCAGGTCGCGGCAAAACTGGGTGTTCAGTATGTCGTTGAAGGTTCGGTTCGCAAGGCGGGCAACCGCGTGCGTATCACGGCTCAGCTGATCGACTCGACAGACGGCGCCCATATCTGGGCCGATAGGTATGACCGCCAACTGGAAGACATTTTCGATGTTCAGGATGACGTCGTGCGCGCCATCGTTACCGTCCTGCCGGGACGGATTGCCGTCGCCGGGGCGGAACGGATCAAACGCAAGCCGACTGCCAACTTGACCGCATTTGACTTCCTGCTGCGCGGCAATCACGCACTGACACGCCGCGGCGGCAATCTGAAGCTGGCTATAGAGTTCTATAAGAAGGCCATCGAGATCGATCCGGAGTTCGCGGCCGCGCATGCTGCGATCTCGTACGCGGAAGGCCAAACGGTATGGGATATCTCGACCTACAACGACAATCCCATGGAACGGTGCCTGGACTACGGCAAGAAAGCCCTGGATCTCGATCCAGGTGATTATCGGTCACACAGTGCATACGGTGCGGCCTTGCGTATGCTGGGCTCCCACGCACTCGCCCGCGAGCATATCGACCGGGCACTGGCGCTCAACCCGAACAGTGTGCATGTCCTATCGCAGCATGCCATGCTGTTGTCCTACACCGGCGACCCCCGAGGAGCGATCGATACCTATCACCG
>JAHEJE010000002.1 GCA_024639035.1 Alphaproteobacteria bacterium | reverse complement strand
CCACTTGAGTTCCTTGACCGCAATGGTGAGAACGTGGCTTAGGGCGGCGAGATAGCGGTTGACGGTTCCCGGGCTGATTGTCTTGCCGTTGGCTAATGCCCGCTTAGCCAACTTGTTACGTTCTTCGACAACTATGTCCGATGTCAGATCAGCCAGCTTAAGTGCTCCGACCTGCTTCTTCCACCAAGCCAACTGCTGGCTTTGTAACTCTTGTGAACGAGGCTTGCGGGGAAGGTAGTCTGAAATGTATCGGTCGATCAGTTCGGAAACGGTATGGTGTTTGGCTTTGGAGAGATTCTTGAATCTGCCTTCCTCAATCGCAGCTTCAACCGACTGTGCCCAGTTCCGGGCATCGGTCTTTCGACTGAACGTCATTGTCTGGGGTGGATGGCCCTTCTTACGAATCTGAACGCGATATCGCGGCTTTCCGTCCTTACCCAAACGCTGCTGGATGTATGCCATAGATGCTCCCCAAGCAGTGCCCTCCTTGGCCCTGCATTGTGGTGTAATATCTTAGATTGTTAGCACGAATTGCACCAAATTTGCACCAAAAAATCTTTATGAATCAGCGAATATGATTTAAGTAGCTGAATTTATTGGTGACCCCGGCAGGATTCGAACCTGCGACCCTCAGATTAGGAATCTGATGCTCTATCCTGCTGAGCTACGGGGCCGGATGGCCGTGGCTGGCTATGCGTTTGTATACTGCAAACCAGGGCACGGCCAAACGGCTTTCGCGGTGCGGCAACGAAAAAGCCCGGCAGAGCGGGCTGCCGGGCTGTTTTACGATTGCAATTTCCGATCCGGGTCAGGCGGCTTTTTCGGCGTCCTCGTCGTCGGTCTCGGGCTCCTTGACCGCGCGGCTCACGGAATTCTCCATGATGCTCTCGATCTCGGAAATCGCCGCGGCTTCGTCGTACTTCTTCACCGCCGCGATCTCGCGCGCCATGCGGTCGAGTGCGGCTTCATAAAGCTGGCGCTCGGAATACGACTGCTCAGGCTGCCGGTCGGTGCGGAACAGGTCACGCACGACCTCGGCAACGGCGATCAGGTCGCCGGAGTTGATCTTGGCTTCATACTCCTGCGCCCGCCGCGACCACATGGTGCGCTTGACCCGCGCCCGGCCCTTGAGGACCTTCAATGCCTGTTCGGCCAGAACCTTGTCGGACAGCTTGCGCATGCCGACGCTTTCCGACTTGTTGGTCGGAACCCGCAAGCGCATCTTTTCCTTGTCGAAATCGATAACGTACAACTCAAGCCGCGCACCGGCGATTTCCTGTTCCTCGATATCGACGATCTTGCCGACGCCGTGGGTCGGATACACCACGAATTCATTGGTCTTGAATTTCAGCTTCTTGGCTGTTGTTTTTTTCTGACCTGCCATACTTGTTCCTACCTCGCCACTCTTCGATGCCTGCGACAGGCACCGTTTCTGATTCAATCGATTGCCCCGTCCGGCGGGAAAGCCCTGAACTTTCTGGTCTCTGCCTCCGGTCGGCCAACGGCCCGGATCCGATCGCCCCGGATCCTCAATGCTGCAAATTCGAAGTAACGCCCGTGCGCCGGAAAATTCCCACAATCCGGCGTTGAACCCACCTCTTCATTTGTCCGAAAAAAAGCCCGAGCCCGCGGGGACTCGGATTATTTCGCACCAGAATTACTGCATTCCGATATATATAACACATTATTAGGGAATATTAAAGCGTTGCGGGAGGCAAAAGTGCGCGCAAGCCCCGGTCACGCCGATTCTTACGGCGACTTGGTTAACAACGTGAGCGCTGACTAGGGTCCTGACCCTAGATGTAATTCGAGGGCTCTAACCTCAATCGCCTTCGCCCGGTTCGGTGGTAAAGTACTTTTCGAACTTTCCCTCTTCGCCGTCGTGCTTTTCGGCATCGGGCGCCTGTTCGCGCTTGATGGTGATGTTCGGCCAGACGTCGGCATATTCGGTGTTGAGCTGCAGCCACTTCTCCAGCCCCGGCTCGGTGTCGGGCTTGATCGCCTCGGCCGGGCATTCAGGTTCGCACACGCCGCAATCGATGCATTCGTCGGGATGAATGACCAGCATGGTCTCACCCTCATAGAAGCAATCGACCGGGCAGACCTCCACACAGTCCATGTATTTGCATTTGATGCAATTCTCGATGACGATGTATGTCATGCTCTCAACAACTATCCTGTTTGCGTCTCATCACTGTCGGCCCGGGGCCGGACATAGCCAACCGGCGCCATATAGCAAGCCAGGCGTGATTACGCACCCCCAATTTGATCACCATGCGTTGATAGTACGCATCCGTCCTGCGAGCCGTCATCGAGATCGACGTAAAGCTGTTGCGCCTCGGCAGCCGGCCCGCGGCGGTCAGAGCGCCCGACCACCCGGATGGTGCGCACCCGGCCGCCATGGAAGAAGGTCAGGATGTCGCCCGGGCGCACCGGCGTCGAAGCCTTGCGCACCTTGCGCCGGTTGACCCGCAGCCGGCCGCGCGCAACCAACTCACCGGCCAGCGTGCGGGTCTTGACCAACCGGGCATGCCACAGCCATTTGTCGGCCCGCTGGCTGATATCCGCCGACAAGCCCCGGCCTCAGCTCTTTTCGCTGAGCCGGGCCCTGAGGGCGCCGAGCGCGGCAAACGGGGAATCTTCCGGTCGGATGTCGCGCTTGCCGGCGCGGCGCGCGTTCGTTTTCTGCTGTTTACGCTGCGCTGGCTTGGGTCCGGTGTTGTGTTTCTTGCCGGCCGGGCGCGGGCGCCTGGCCTTTGACCTTGCCTTGAACGGTCCGGTGCCGTTGGGCCACCACACCTCCACGGTGACGACCTCCTCGCCGGCCGGTTCCGTCTCTGCATCCTGCGCTGCTCCGTCGGCTTCGGTGGCCTCCGGCGCCGGCGTTTGTGCAGCGCTTGCAGCCGGGTCCTGCTCAGCCGCGACCTGTTCCCCGTCTGCGGGCGTGCACGGCGTTTCGGTTCCCGGCTTGCCGGCTGGCTTGGGAGCCTCCAGCGCCACTTTCACCTCAGCGGCCGGGCGGCTTTGCGACCTGAAATCCAGGGCCTGCAGAATGGCCTCGAAATCGTCGCCCGAGCAACCCACCAGCGACATCATGTCGGGGATGACGACGAAGCCGCCGCCCTCGACCGAGCCGTTGGGCCTTGCCTCGCCTTCGAATTGGGGCCGCCAGAACACCCGCGAGCGGATCATGTCGGACAAGCGTTCAAGCATATCGATGCGCACGGCACGCCCGCCGCACGGCTTGAAACCGGTGATCTGATAGAAGGCCTCCGGCACCTTGGGGTCGTGGCCCACCGAGGTCAGACCCTGACCGGGGATTGCCGGCAGGATCCCGGCTTCGAGTGCCCCGCTGGCTTCGCCCTGCAGGCGCCACAGCAGCACCCGCAGCTGCGTTGCCGCTGGCTTCAAAAGAGCGGGAACGAAGACGTGAATGGCCCCGAAGCGGACCCCGAACCTGCGCAATGTCGCGCGCGCGTCCTGGTCGAGCGATTTCACCTCCTCGGCAACCTCGGCCCTAGGCAGGACGCCGTAATTCTCGACCAAGCGGAAGGCCAGCCCGCGCGCCGTTCCGGTCAAGTCCTCGGCCTCGGACATCGCAATCAACGGCTCCAGAACCCCGGCGATGTGACGCTGTACGAACTTCTCCATCCGCATTGCCACCGCATCGCGGTCTGGCCCGGTCAGCGCATCGTCGGCGCTCAGGCTGATTTTCGGCTTCAGGCCGGCCGGTCCGGCAGCCAGGCTGGCGATGGCGGCATCCTGCCAGTCCACGGTGCCCTCGGCGCTGAGCGTGAAATCCGGGTCGGGTGCCGCGGCGATGGCCTGGGCGCGGGCCAGCAGTTCAGCGGCGACCGCGGCGTCCACTGCCTCCTTCACCGGCTTGGCGGGTGCCGCCTCGCTGGGCGCAAACCGCAGGCCGGCAATGCGGCCGACCAGTTCGCCCTCCACCTTGACGTCGCCGTTTTCTTCCACCACCGACATGATCTCTTCCTTCTGGCGCAGACGCTTCATCAATACAGCCGTCTTGCGGTCGATAAAACGCTGCGACAGCCGATTATGCAAGGCATCCGATAGTTTGTCTTCGATTTCACGGGTGCGCGCCTGCCAGTGCCGGGCGTCCTTGATCCATTCGGCCCGGTTGGCGACGAACGTCCAGGTGCGCACATGGGCAATGCGGGCCGACAGCGCGTCTATGTCGCCGTCGTCGCGATCGCAATAGGAGAGCTGCCGGGCGAACCAGTCTGCCGGGATCGTGCCGCCGGGGCCGGTGAGGAAGCCGAAGACGTTCTGCACCAGATGGGCATGTTCGGCGCCGGTGATGTTGCGGTAGTCGGGGATCTGGCAGACATCCCAGAGTTTCGCCACCAGTTCGCGGTTCGTGACACGCCCGCGCATATCCGGATCACGGGCCAGAAATTCCAGGGCTTCGACGTCGGCGGCCGGCTGGGCCCGGGTCAGGCCGGGCCGGCGCGGCAGCTGGCCGAGGCTGGCAATCAGGGCGTCAAGCGATCCCAGCGACAGGTTGCGGTTGCGCCATTGCAGCACCCGCACCGGGGGAAACTGATGATTTTCCAGTTGTTCGATCATTTCGCCGTCGAACGGAGCCGCCTTGCCGGTCACACCGAACGTGCCGTCGTTCAGGTGGCGTCCGGCGCGCCCGGCGATCTGGCCGAGCTCGCCGGCTGTGAGATCGCGGAACTGAAAGCCGTCGAACTTGCGGGTTGCGGCAAAAGCCACATGGTCGACATCCATGTTGAGCCCCATGCCGATCGCGTCGGTGGCGACGATGTAATCGACATCGCCGGATTGATACAGCTCTACCTGAGCGTTGCGGGTGCGCGGGCTGAGCGCGCCGAGCACCACCGCGGCGCCGCCACGCTGGCGCCGGATCAGTTCCGCCAGCGTATAGACGGTTTCGGCAGAAAAACCGACCACGGCGGCGCGGCGCGGCAGCCGCGAGACTTTCTTCTGGCCGGCATAGGACAGCTTTGACAGGCGCGGGCGGTGGGTGAACTGAACACTGGGCAGCACCTCGCCGAGCAGGTTTCGCATCGTGTCGGCACCCAGCAGCATGGTTTCGCGCCGCCCGCGGCGATGCAGGATGCGGTCGGTAAAGATGTGCCCGCGTTCGAAGTCGCTGGCCAGTTGGACCTCGTCGACAGCAAGAAAATCGACCTCGATCTCCGAAGGCATCGCCTCCACCGTACAGATCCAGTAGCGGGCATCCGCCGGAACGATCTTTTCCTCGCCGGTAATCAGCGCGACCTTGGATGCATCCAGTCTGGCGCACACGCGATCGAACACCTCGCGCGCCAGCAGTCGGAGCGGCAGGCCGATCATGCCGCTCGCATGGGCGAGCATGCGCTCAACCGCTAAATGGGTCTTGCCGGTGTTGGTCGGCCCCAGGACCGCGGTTACAGAGTGTTCGGCCACCCCATGTCCTTTCTCGAATGTGCGCCTTTTCGGGCCACCGCGTTAACCTTTGAAACGGACACGGAACAAAGACTGTCCGAATCACTGACCTGTTAATCTTTCCGGATTTGTTCGCAATTCGAGATGGCGGATTTCCAGCGGTTTTGCCTTCGGTTGCGCGACGGTGGTTAACACGTTCGATTGCCGATGGCCAGTCTGGGCGGCGATTTGGTTAACCCATCGGGCAGAGCGTTAAGCAAGGATGAACGCATCGTCGCGCCGCGCTCGTTGCGGTGTTCACCAATGGAGAACAAACCGGAACACAACGGGCCCGAATCGCTGATGCACCGCGATTCGGGTTTTGTTCACCGCTACATCTGGTGCCGGATATTAAAATGGCCCATATGACCGCCTGGATTTGGACGGCCAATCGGCGGCCACGAGGTCTACCGGTAACGACAGCCGCCGGCTGTTGTGCCAATTTGGCCCACGTTTGCGCCGGGTTGCGCTCGACCCCTATCGCTTGGCGAGCGATTGCGCGTTCAGCGGCTGGCCGGCAAGTGTCGCCTTGTTGGCATAGGCAACGAAATCCTTGCCCTTGAGCGTGCCGCTGGCAGCGACCGGTATCAGCATCTGGCTACCCAGGCGGCGCGATGCGACCGGTGCGAACCACACGGTGAACACGGCCGGATCAGCACTGCGTGCCGCGTGTCTCTTGCGCGACAGCCCGGCGACCGGTCGGTAGACGATCCGGCACTTGTAGGTCGGACCGCGGTAGACGCCGCCGTCATCCGGGCCGAATGTCTCGCGGCCGGCCAGAGTAAAGCCAAGATCGTAGATCTCGGCGCCGTTGTAGACACGCTCGGTGCGGTTGCACGGATTGGCCCCTTTCGCCGTCGACACACCCAGCATCGCGGCCAACGGGTCCGGCAGATGCGGGCGCAATGCCTTCTTGAGGGTTTTGTCCTTGTAGCGCCCCAGCGGCTGCGAGCGCTCGGTCGTGGCGATGCCACTGTCATCCCACGAGACCTTGAAGCGTTTCTTGCGCTTTGTCTTCTGCACCAGTTCGAAGGTGCCTGGCGCCACCCCGGTTGCCCGCAGCGTGCCGGCACTGACCATGTCCATGCGGGTCTTGACGAACAGCCCGGCGAACCCGGTCGGGTCGAGTTCGGCGGTGGCAGTGTAGCGCCCCGGTGTCATGGTCACCTTGTAGCGCAGTTTGAAGACCTGCAAACCGTCGACCAGTACGTCATAGCGCATTGACAGTTTTTCGGCCTCGCCGGCCCGTGCCGGCTGGCCGGCAGCGGTCATGAACATTGCAGCGGCGACCAACATCGCCGCCAACCGCTTGAACAGAATTGAAGACATGAAGAATGGTATCCTGTTTCTGATCGCCGCGACGCTACGGTCCGGCATACCACCGCTCAGAACGGCCGCAATAGCGCGGCAATACGGCTGAACCGCGACAATCGATGTAAAAACCGGTCCGCCGACACCTAGCGAGCCTTGACGCCAGCGCCTTAGACGCCTATAGCACAGCCCGGAAATACGGGCAGCGCTACGCGCCCGCGTTAGGTAGTGGCACGCCGTTGCCAGACAAATCGAAACATACACCACAAGGCTTGGAGTTTTAAGAGATGGCCCGCCGTTGCGAACTGACCGGCAAGGATGTGCTGACCGGAAATAACGTCAGCCACGCCAACAACAAGAACCGCCGCCGCTTTCTGCCCAACATCTGCCATGTTCACCTGATGAGCGATGTCATGGGTCAGAGCTACGGCTTCAAGGTCGCCGCCAGCGCCCTGAAGTCGGTCGAGCGCCGTGGCGGTCTCGATGCGTTCCTGCTCAAGGCCGACACCGACAAGCTGTCAATCAAGGCGCGTCGTCTGAAATCCAAGATTGCCAAGAGAACCGAAGCCGAAGCGGCCGCCTGACCGTCCCGGCATTACCTGCCTTTGCAAGAGCCGCTGGTGCACAAGCCGGCGGCTTTTCGATTCCACGGATCAATCGATGATACCAATGGCCGTCGCCAGTAACTCCTGACCCATCCCGCTCCCCCGGCCCAACCACCCGTAAATGGTATCCTTGGGGTGGTAGGCCCGGGGGAGCGGGATGGGTCAGCCTAGTGCGACACGAGTCAGCTTGCCCGGCGCATACGCCCACCGCCGCGGCGCGGCGCGGGAGGCTTGTCGTCGAACAGCTCGGCGAGTTTGTCCGTCATCGCCCCGCCCAGTTCTTCGGCATCGACGATGGTCACCGCCCGGCTGTAGTAGCGCGTCACGTCGTGGCCGATGCCGATGGCAATCAGCTCGATCGGCGAGCGCGCTTCGATGTCGTCGATCACCTGGCGCAGGTGGCGTTCGAGATAGTTGCCGGAATTGACCGACAGGGTCGAATCGTCGACCGGCGCTCCATCGGAGATCACCATCATGATGCGGCGCTGCTCCGGGCGGCCGAGCAGCCGGTTGTGGGCCCAGATCAGCGCCTCGCCATCGATGTTCTCCTTGAGCAGCCCTTCACGCATCATCAGCCCGAGATTGCGCCGGGCCCGCCGCCACGGCATGTCGGCCGATTTGTAGATGATGTGGCGCAAGTCGTTGAGGCGGCCAGGCGTTGCCGGCTTGTCCTGCGCCAGCCATTGCTCGCGCGACTGCCCGCCCTTCCAGGCGCGCGTCGTAAAGCCGAGGATTTCAACCTTGACGCCGCAGCGCTCCAGCGTGCGCGCCAGGATATCGGCACAGGTTGCCGCCACGCTGATCGGCCGGCCGCGCATCGACCCGGAATTGTCGAGCAGCAGGGTGACCACCGTGTCGCGGAAATCGGTATCGCGCTCCATTTTAAACGACAGCGGATGCATCGGGTCGGTCACCACCCGCGGAAGCCGGGCGGCATCAAGCGTGCCCTCTTCGAGATCAAAATCCCACGACCGGTTCTGTTGCGCCATCAAACGCCGCTGCAGCCGGTTGGCCAGCCGCGCGACGACGCCCTGCAGGCTGGCCAGCTGCTTGTCGAGATAATTGCGCAGGCGGGCCAGTTCCTCGGCATCGCACAGGTCTTCTGCGGCGATGGTCTCATCGAACGTGTTGGTGAACACCCGATAGAAGTCATCATTGCTGGTCGATGAGAACGGCAGCTGCGGGCGCCAGGGCTCCTCGCCTTCGGCCGCGTCGTCTTGGTCGAGGTCGGGCGGCATCTGGTCGATGTCCATTTCAGCGCCGTCCTGCATCTCCTCGTCGCTCTCGCCTTCGGCCTCCATCATGTCTTCGCTGGCGCTTGACTGCTGCTGCTCGCCGTCCTGGCTTTCCTCGGCCTCGCCCTGGTCGCCGTCGTCTTCGTCCTCGTCCTGTTCGTCGTCGCGCTCGTCCGGATCGTCGCCGAGCTCGTCGGCCATGTCGAGAGAGGCGATCAACTGGCGGGTCAGGCGGGCGAACACCGTCTGGTCGTCCACCGCACCGACCAGTTCGTCGAGCTCGTTGTGCGCCTTGTCCTCGATCCATGGCCGCCACAGATCGACCAGGTTCGCGGCCGCCGCGGGCGGCTCTTTGCCGGTGAGCCGTTCGCGGACCAGCAGCGAAACGGCGGCTTCCAACGGCGCGTTGTCGCGATTGTCGCTGGCCGGCATTTTCTCGTAGCGGTCGACCAGCATGGCTTCGATGTTGCCGGCAACGCCGGGCATGGCATTGGCCCCGATCGCCTCGACCCGGGCCTGCTCGACGGCATCGTAGACCGCCCGGGCGAGTTTGCCCTGGGGCTGGTAGTGGTTGTGCGTCGCCTCGTCGTGATTGGCCAGGCGCAGCGAAAATGCATCGGCCAGCCCGCGGGTAATCGCTACTTCGCCGCTTTCAAGTTCGCGGCTCATTTGCGGCAGCCGCACCTTCTTGCCGGTCAACCCGGCATTTTCGCCCGAGAACGTCACCGCGATCTCCGGCTCGTCGGCGATGGTCTTCATGCACTGGGTCAGGGCATGCTGGAACGGTTCCAGGGGATTGTCCTTGTCGCGCGTCATTCAGGGCCCGCGCTCAGCTCAGCGCGACATGGGCCGTGGTCTCGGGCAGGTCTTCGCCAAAGCAGCGCTGGTAGAATTCCGCCACCAGGCCACGCTCCAGTTCGTCGCACTTGTTGAGGAACGTTACCCGGAATCCGAAGGCGACGTCTTCGAAGATACTTGCATTCTGCGCCCAGGTGATGACCGTGCGCGGACTCATGACGGTCGACAGGTCGCCGTTGATGAAAGCGTTGCGCGTGAGGTCGGCAAGCCGCACCATGTTGGCGATGGTCTTGCGGCCCTCCTCGGTATCATAGGCCTTGCACTTCGCCAGGATGATGTTCTGCTCCTGGGCGTGCGGCAGGTAGTTCAGCGCCACGACGATCGACCAGCGGTCCATCTGGCCCTGATTGATCTGCTGCGTCCCGTGATAGAGCCCACTGGTGTCGCCGAGCCCGACCGTGTTGGCGGTGGCGAACAGGCGAAATGCCGGATGCGGGGTGATGACACGATTCTGGTCAAGCAGGGTCAGGCGGCCGGAGACCTCCAGCACCCGCTGGATGACGAACATCACGTCCGGCCGGCCGGCGTCGTATTCGTCGAACACCAGCGCGACGTTGTTCTGCAGCGCCCAGGGCAGAATGCCTTCACGGAATTCGGTGACCTGCTTGCCGTCCTTCAGCACGATGGCGTCCTTGCCGATCAGGTCGATGCGCGAAATGTGGCTGTCGAGATTGATCCGCACGCACGGCCAGTTGAGCCGCGCCGCGACCTGTTCGATATGGGTCGATTTGCCGGTGCCGTGATACCCGGCAACGATCACCCGACGGTTGTAGGCAAACCCGGCCAGTATGGCCAGGGTGGTTTCGCGGTTGAACAGGTAGTCTTCATCGATATCGGGCACATGCTCGCTCGATGTCGAATAGGCCGGAACCTGCAAGTTGCTTTCGAAACCGAACACATCCTTCACCGATAAGGTCGTGTCAGGCAATCCGGGCACTAGCGCGTCTGTCATGGCATCCATTGCAATCTACTCGGAGATTAGGAAGTTCGTGGCTGCACCACGCATTTTGCCGGCCACGATTATGGCCGGGCATCTTTGCGCCGATGTAGCGCCATGTTGTTCTAATCGCTGACGCCAGCCGCTGCAACCACAGCGGCGATTGGTCTCATCAAAATTTTGGCCGCTCGGCGACTTCGGCGCAACGCCGCCGGCGCCAAGATTATGGCCTCAGCAAAAGCCGGATTTGCGCAATGCGTCGTAGGCCTGGATGATGTCGCGCAGTTTGTCTTCGTTGGCCCTGCTGCCGCCATTGGCATCCGGGTGCAGGCGTTTGACGAGTTTCTTGTATTGCAGCTTGACCTCTTCTCTGGTTGCGGTCTCGTCCAGACCGAGCGCATACAAGTGCTTCATCTCACTGGAGCGCACGCTGCGTTGCGGGCGGGCATGATGGGTGGTGGTGTCACTATCTCCCATGACGTCGAAGGGGTCTTCGAAAGCAGCCTGCGTCCGCGCGTTGCCAGACCGCTTCTTGCCGCCGTTGAACGCCGCCCAGGAATTCTGCCCGAGCTTCCACGTCGGCCGGTGGCCGGTCTTGTCGCTTTTTTGCCAGTCGCGGACATCGGGCTCTTTCATGCCGTTGAAGTAGTTGTATCCCTTGTTGTACTGGCGCACATGGTCCAGACAGAAATAGTGATACTCGCCTTCGTTGTCGCGGCCCTTCGGGGCTGGATGCTTGCCCGGCCTGGCACATCCGTCCCATTCGCACTCGGGCAGCTTCTTGCGCAACAGGCGATCTTCTTCCGGTTTGACGCGGATACTGTCGAAGTATTTCGATTCGAGTTTCATGATCGTTAGACACACAATTTCAGATGGCGGCGACAGATCTGTCGCCCGCGAACGGCAAACGCTAGACATTATACGCTGCAAGCGTCACAAATGAGGCAGGCATTGCAAACGCTACAGGAGTGATCATGACTACACTTGGTCCGGTTGGTCAGGGAATCACCAAAAAATTAAATAACACTTTCAGCCCCGCCGACCTACGGGTGATTGACGAGTCGGCCAAACACGCCGGTCACGCCGGGGCCCGGCCCGAGGGAGAAACGCATTTCAAGGTGGTGATCGAGGCCGAAGCCTTTGCCGGAAAATCGCGTATCGAATGCCACCGGATGATCAACAGCTTGCTGGCCGAGGAACTGGCCACGCGCGTGCACGCCCTGACCATCAGCGCCAGCGCCCCGTAACCCGGTACCGGACATCAGCTCCGGCGCCGGCGCCCCGTCTTCTGCGGCGTCACCTTGAGCGATACGATCTGGTTTCTGTCGCGCTCCAGCACCTCGAAGCGAAATCCGTGGAAGGTGAAGGCTTGCCCTTGTTCGGGGATCATCTGGCTCTCGTGGATGACCAGGCCGGCCAGCGTGGTGGCTTCCTCGTCGGGCAGGCTCCAGTCGTACTGGCGATTGAGATCGCGGATCGGGGTTGCACCCTCGATGATGAAGGCGCCGGAGGGTTCGCGTTCGACCCCTGCGACCTCGATGTCGTGCTCGTCCGCGATTTCGCCGACGATTTCCTCCAGTATGTCCTCAAGAGTGACCAGCCCCATCACCTCGCCATACTCATCGACCACAACGGCGAAATGAGCCTTGCGGCGCAGGAATGCGTTGAGCTGGTCGACGAGCGGAGTGGTGTCGGGCACGAACCAGGGCGCCGTGAGGACGCTTGACAGGACGATGCGCGAGGCATCGCCGTTGTTTGCGTGAAGGGCGGCGAGAAGGTCCTTGGCATTGACGATGCCGATGATGTTGTCCGGATCATCCTTCCACACCGGCACTCTGGTATGCCCCTTGGCAAGAACGTCGGCGATGACCTCGGCCGGGGACAGACTGCCGTCCAGAGTGTGCATTTTGGTGCGATGGATCATCACATCGGAAATCTCAAGCTCCCGAAGATCGAGAATGCCGCCCAGCATGTCCCGGTCGTGCTTGATGACCGCGCCCTGCTTGTGGTGCAGATTGATCGCGCCGCGCAACTCGTCATGCGCCGGCAGCATGTTGCTGTCGCCGGAGATGTCGAAACCGAGCGCCTTCATCGTGTTGCGCACGATGAACTCGACGCTCATGACGATCGGCGCCAGGATGGCGACCAGCACCCGGATAACCGGAGCAACGGCGAGCGCCACCCGGTCGGGATTGTTGATGGCATAGGTTTTCGGCATCACCTCGCCGAACACCAGCACCAGTGCTGTCATCACCAGAGTGGCATAGACCACGCCGGCATCGCCGAACAGCTTGACGAACAGGCTGGTCGCAAGGGCCGAGGCGAGGATGTTGACCAGATTGTTGCCGAGCAGAATGGCCCCTATGAGACGCTCAGGGATCGAGACCAGCTCCTGCAAGATCAGCGCCCGGCGGTCGCCGCGCCTGGCAAGCTCATGCACCCTGGCGCGTGACGTGGCGGTCATTGCGGTCTCGGTTCCCGAAAAGAACGCCGAAAGAAACAACAGGCCGATGACGGCCCCGGCGACGATGCCTAGTGTCGCATTCATCTGTTTGACAGCTCCAGATTGAGAAATTCCAAGACGGCGGCGTCATCGATGTTGCGGGCGATGAAGGCTTCGCCAATTCCGCGGGCCAGGATGAACACCAGGCTGCCGCCTTCGGCCTTCTTGTCCTGGCGCATGATGTTCAGCAGGCCGTCCGCGTCCGGCAGGCCGCCGGGGATCTGCGCGGCGCTGACCGGCAATCCCACCGATGCAAGATGTGCCGCGGCCCGCTCTGCCACATCGGCGCTGCACAGGCCGAGCCGGTGCGAAAACCGCAACGCCATGATCATGCCGATCGACACGCCCTCACCATGCAGAAGCCGCTCGCCATAGCCGGTCGCGGCCTCGAGCGCATGACCGAAGGTGTGACCGAGATTGAGCAGAGCGCGGGTGCCGTGTTCATGCTCGTCGCGGGCAACGATGTCGGCCTTGGTCACGCAGCTGGTTTCAACCGCCCGCATGCGGGCCTGGAGGTCGCCGGCGCCGATCTGTTCGCCGTGGTCTTCGAGCCAGCCGAAGAACGCTGCATCGCCGATCAGGCCGTACTTGGCGACCTCGGCATAACCGGCGGCGAACTGGCGCGCCGGCAAGGTATCGAGCAGCGAGATATCGGCAATCACGCCGACCGGCTGATGGAAGGCGCCGATCAGGTTCTTGCCGAGCGGCGAGTTGATGCCGGTCTTGCCGCCGACCGATGAATCGACCTGGGCCAGCAGGCTGGTCGGCATCTGGATGAAACGAACGCCGCGGCGCAGAATTGCTGCGGCGAACCCCGCAAGATCGCCGATCACGCCGCCGCCGAAGGCGATGATCGTGTCGGACCGCTCGATGCCGGCCTCAAGCAGGCCGTCGCAGACCGAGGCCAGCCGCGCATAGCTCTTGCTGGCCTCGCCCGGCGGACAGATAACTGCCGTGCTGGCGATGCCTGCCGCCTCAAGCGCGGCTGTCAGTCGGTCCAGATGCAGTCCGGCGACGTTCTCGTCGGTGACGATGGCGGTCACCGGCCGGCGCAGATGCGGGCCGATCAGCTCACCGGCGCGGTCTATCAGCCCGGTACCGATTTCGATGTCGTAGGACCGCGCGCCGAGCGCAACGTTCACCGCGATGGAGTTTTCGGCCTTCTGGCCAAGCGAAGATGCGGTCATTTGGATTGTCTTTCCGCCAGGGCCGATACGACGTCGTCGACGATGCAGGCGTGGGGCACGTCCCGGCTCTCGATTGTATGGTTGGCCAGCGCGTAGGTTGGATAACGGGTTTCGATCAGTTCTCGCATGACGGCCTCGGGGTCGGCGGTTTTCAGGAGCGGGCGATGCGATTTTCGCCGCACCCGTTTCATCAGCAAAGCCAGGTCGCCGCTCAGCCACACCGACACCGCCTTTTGCTCGATGATCGCGCGCGTTCCAGGATCCATGAAGGCGCCGCCGCCGGTGGCCAGCACCTTTTGCTTGCCATCGAGCAGTCGCGAAATGACCCGGGCTTCACCACTGCGGAAGTACGCCTCGCCATGGTCTTCGAAGATTTCCTGAACCGTCTTGCCAGCGGCGATTTCGATCTCCTTGTCGGCATCGGCGAACGGCAGGCCAAGTCGCTGTGCGAGCCGGCGACCGATGGTGGTCTTACCGGCGCCCATCAGGCCGACCATCACGATCGAACGCCCCTGAAGGCGTTCGAGTACGGTGTCCACCGTGGTACTTTTGTTCGCTCGCGCCACCCTTGCGGCCTTCGGTTGTGCTGTTCGGTTGGTCCGGTTTTATCCGTCTTGGCACGGTTCAGCAAAGAATTTCGCCCGGCGCCCGCCATGGTGGCGCGCTCTCGCGTGGTGTGCCGCCGGGTGCCTGTCGGCACTGTACTTTAAAGGGTTTGCAGGCGCCGGCGGTCCGGGGCACTATAGCCGCACATGTCGTGATTTCGATCAAAGAGGAAGATTCGTGCCGGACAGTTTGCGTTTCCTGTTGGTGCTTGGGGTTCTGGCGGCGGTGGGCTACGGCGCGGTCTGGGGCCTGGCCAGCTTTCCGCCCGAACAATCGGAAGTCGTCAAACCGCTGCCGTCCTCGCGGTTTGACAACTAAAGCCGATGCCCGCAAGAGACTGGCAGTTTGTCGAGGCCTTTCTGGAGATGATGAGCGTCGAGCGCGGCGCCCGGCCGAATACGCTGTCAGCGTATGAACGCGACCTCAGGAACTACACCGACGCATTGGGCCGGCGCGGTGTCCGTCTTTGCGATGCAGCGAGCGACGACATCCGGCACTATCTGCACGGCCTGGATGCGCTCGATCTGGCCCGTGCCACGCTGGCCCGGCGAATATCCGCCGTGCGCCAGTTGCATCGCTTTCTGCTCGCCGAGGGCATCAGCGCGCACAATCCGTCAACCATCATCGATTCGCCGAAACCGGCCCGGCATCTCCCCAAGGTTCTCTCCGCCGGCGATGTCGAACGGCTGATTGCGGCGGCGCGTGACCATATGCAGACGACGCGCGGTCCGGCCCAGATGAAGGCGGCAAGGCTCTACTGCCTGGTCGAACTGCTCTATGCGACCGGCCTGCGGGTGTCCGAATTGGTCAGCCTACCTGCTGCAGCGGTCGCCGGCGACGACCGCTTCGTTCTGGTCACCGGAAAGGGCGGGCGCGAACGGCTGGTGCCGCTGTCCGATCCAGCCAGGAAGGCCATCGCCGGCTATCTGGCGCTTCGCAAGAAGCACAGTCCGCAATCAGGCGACACGGTCGCCCGCTGGCTGTTTCCCAGCCGCGGCGCCCAGGGCCATCTGACCCGTCAGCACTTTGCCCTCGAACTGAAGGCTCTGGCGCGCCACGCCGGTTTGCCGGAAAAGTCGGTTTCCCCGCACGTCCTGCGGCATGCTTTTGCCAGTCACCTTCTTGCTGGCGGTGCCGATCTGCGCGCCGTGCAGCAGATGCTTGGCCACGCCGACATCTCGACAACGCAGATCTATACCCACGTTTTGGCCGACCGATTGCGCCAAATCGTCGAGACCCACCACCCCCTGGCTGAAAAACAGCGCAACAATGGTTGACACCGGGCCATCGCAGAGCCACTTTGCCGGGGGATTTTATCGGGGCGTGCCGTCAGGCTTATCCATATGAAAAACTACCTGGAATTCGAAAACCAGATTGCCGATCTGGAAGGCCGCATCGCCGAGTTGCGGGCGGTCGCCGAGAACGGCGACACGGAATCACTCGATGCCGAAATCACCCGCCTCGAAGACAAGGCGCAAAGGGCACTCAAGGATCTCTACAACAAGCTCGACCCGTGGCAAAAGACGCAGGTCGCTCGGCATCCCGAACGGCCCCATTGCGAGAACTACATCGCCAGCCTGATCAGCGATTTCGCGCCCATGGCCGGCGACCGCAAGTTTGCCGAGGATCTGGCCATCATCGGCGGTCCGGGCCGGTTCAACGGAGAGCCGGTGATGGTGATCGGCCAGGAAAAGGGCCACGACACGCAATCGCGCCTGAAACGCAATTTCGGCATGGCGCGGCCGGAAGGCTACCGCAAGGCGGTCAGGCTGATGGAATTGGCCGGGCGCTTTGGGCTGCCGGTCATCACCTTCATCGATACCGCGGGCGCCTATCCGGGCATCGGTGCTGAGGAACGCGGCCAGGCCGAAGCCATCGCCCGTTCGACCGACTGCTGCCTGGCGCTCGGTGTGCCGATGATATCCGTGGTGATCGGCGAGGGCGGTTCAGGCGGCGCCCTGGCGATTGCCGCCGCCAATTCGGTGCTGATGCTCGAACATGCCATTTACAGCGTGATTTCGCCCGAGGGCGCTGCCTCGATCCTGTGGCGCGATTCCGCCAAGGCCAGGGAGGCGGCCACGGCGATGAAGATCACCGCGCAGGACCTCATCCGCCTGAAGGTCATCGACGGCATCATCGACGAACCCTCCGGCGGCGCCCATCGCGACAGTGCAAAGACGATCTCCGCGACCGGCGCTGCAATCGCCGACGCGCTGTTGCCGCTCAAGCACCTTTCTGCCGATGAACTGCGCAAACACCGGCATGACAAGTATCTCGCCATCGGCCGCGATCTCTGATCGCACGGCCCGGCATCGTTAACAGATCATTGCGATTTTTGCTGCAAACTGACCCAGGTTTGTATGTGTAGATTGCGTATCTGTGATGTTGAGTACCCTGTTCAGGCCAGTTCTAGCCATATGCCTGGCGATGCTGGTTTCCGCCTGCCTGACCCATCGCTCGCTCGAGCCACTGCCCGACGATACCCGGGTGGATCTTGAAGCCCGCGGCTTCAAACTGGGCGCGCCGATGCTCATCCGGGCGTTCAAGCAGGAAAACCAGATGGAAGTCTGGATGCGCCGGGACAACGGCAGGTACGGCCTGTTCCGCACCTATCCGATCTGCAACTGGTCCGGCGAACTGGGCCCCAAGCTGCGCGAGGGCGACAAGCAGGCGCCGGAAGGGTTCTATGTCGTGAATGCCCGGCAGATGAATCCCAACTCCTCGCATTACCTGTCGTTCAACCTGGGATATCCCAACGCCTACGACAAGGCGCACGGCCGCACCGGCAAGCACCTCATGGTCCATGGCGGCTGCAGCTCGGCCGGTTGCTACGCGATCACCGATGACGCCGTTAAGGAAGTGTTCATCCTGGCCCGCGAAGCTTTTTCAGCCGGCCAGCGCGATTTTCCCGTCCATGCCTTCCCGTTCCGCATGACGGCGGACAACCTTGCCCGCCACCGCGGACATCGCTGGCATGATTTCTGGCAAAATCTGAAACAGGGTTATGATGTGTTTGAGGCTGCCCGGACACCGCCGCAGGTCGGCCACAGGCAAGGGCGTTATGTGTTTGCAATCGACGAGCAGAATCTCAACGTGATTGCGACGGCCGGGGTCGAGCCGATCAAAGGCTGGTAGACCGAATTCCCTCGAAAATTGGCTGATTTCCAAGTTTATGCGGCAAAATAGTCGAGGATTTCCTGGTACATTACCACCAGGTTGCCCTCGATGGCCGGCAGGGTCGCAACCAGGCTGAGACCCGTAGCGGCGGCGATCATGGCATACTCGATTGCCGTGACGCCGCGTTCATCGCGCCCGAACGATTTGGCCCCTCGTTCCAATTCTGATCTGTAAGTGCTCCACATGACCTGTCACTTTGCTTTGATAAACTTATCGTCGCGTCATAATCTACAGGGCGTGTTTGGAGATTGACTTAAGTCGTCCGATCAAATTTTCGACGAATGTTGATCCGTTCACGAACCGTCACAACGGCCAGAACACCAGGATCAGGGGTGTGGCAATGACGACGATGATGACTTCGAGCAACAGGCCGAGCCGCCAATAGTCGCCAAAGCGATACCCGCCCGGGCCCATTATGATGGTGTTGTTCTTGTGCCCGATCGGCGTCAGGAAGGCACAGGATGCCCCGACGGCCACGGCCATCAGCAACGGGTCCGGGTTCACGCCGAGACGGCCGGCCACATCGACGGCAACCGGCGCCGCGACCAGCACCGTCGCCACGTTGTTGAGCATGTCCGACAGGGTCATGGTCACGATCATGACGATCACCAGAACCGCAACAACCGGAAGACCGTCGGTGACGAACACGATGGCTTCTGCGATGTGCGCCGTGCCGCCCGATGTTTCCAGCGCCGCGCCGATCGGGATCAGCGACGCCAGCAGCACGATTACCGGCCATTCGACGGCATCGTAGATTTGCGACAACGAGATGATCTTCAAGAGGACATAGAGCACCACGCATGCGGCCAATGCGACCGGCAGGTAGACGACACCGAAGCTGGCCAGCACGATGGCGGTACCGAAGATGGCGATGGCGAGCCCGGCCTTGTCGCGCTGGGTCACCTGCAAACCGCGTTCGGCCAGCGGCATGCAGCCCATCCAGTTCACGACATCGGCAATCTGATCCTGCGGGCCCATCAACAGCAGGACGTCACCGGCCTTGATGTTGACCCTGCGCACCCGGTCGCGGAACCGTTTGCCCTGGCGCGATATGCCCATCAGCATGACGCCGTGGCGGTACAACAGCCGAACGTCGAGCGCCGAGCGGTTCTCGATGCGCGCGCCGGCCGGCACTACCGCTTCGATCATCGAAAGTGTGGCCGCAAGCGCGCCGGTGTGCTTGGCCGAGGCGGAATAGCTCAGCTTCAGGGCTCCGGCGAATTGCTCCACCGCCTCCGGTCCGGCCTCGACCACCAGAACGTCGCCTTTGCGTACAACCTCGCCGGCGGCAAATCCGGCAAGCCGCTTGCCGCGGCGGATCAGGCCGAGAACCTGGACATCGTTTTCGTCGGCGATTGGAAACAGTTCCCGCACGGTTTGACCGATGGCCAACGAACTCGCCGGAACCCCAACCTCGACCACATATCCTTCAAGGTTCTCCAGATCCTCAGGGGAATTGTGCCCGGCCGGCTCGGCCGGGATCAGGCGCCAGCCGATGAGGGCGATATAGGCGATGCCGGCAAGCGCGCAGGCAAGGCCGACAGGTGCGAAATCGAACATCTTGTAGGGCGCACCCAGCGCTCCTTCGCGAAACTGGGCGATGACGATATTGGTCGGCGTCCCGATCATGGTGACCATGCCACCAAGGATGGTGGCAAACGACAGTGGCATCAGCGACAACGCCGGCGACCGGCGCGCCTTGCTGGCCGCCTGCATGTCGACCGGCATCAGCAGGGCCAGCGCCGCCACGTTGTTCATGAATGCCGACAGGCCGGCACCGATGCCGGCCATGGCGGTGATGTGCATGCCGACCGACCGGTCCGAACGGATCAGACTGCGGGTCAGCAGTTCGATGGCGCCGGACAGCGACAGAGCTTTGGAAACGATCAGCACCAGGGCAATGATGATCACGGCGGAATGGCCAAAGCCGGAGAAAGCCTGGTCTTTTGGCACGACGCCGAGAAGAAGGCCGAGCGCCAGGGCCCCGAAGGCAACCAGATCATACCGGTACCTGCCCCAGACCAGCAGGGCGAGGACCCCGCCCATGAGTGAAAACAGTGTGATTTGTTCGCTGGTCATGCGATATCCGCAGCCGTTCTTTTTCGTGCCCGCTCTTTGTGTGCTTTTAGCACTTGATTCGACTGTCTACAGCAAAATCTGCTGCGCTCTGCAACCGTGCCGTGTTATGTAACTGGCCGGATTCAGCTTGCGCCGATGCAAGGTCGGCGATTAGGGTCAGCCATTCGAATTGACACCTTTGTGCCGAACTGCCCGGCAGTGAGCGCAGGCAACGAAGTGAGTGAAATAACCGGATGATCGGGCTGGTTTTGGTGACACATGGCGACCTGGCCGTGGAATTCCGCGCCGCGTTGGAGCATGTCGTTGGCGTGCAGACGAAACTTGAGACCATCGCCATTGGTCCCGACGACGATCTCGATGCACGGCGCAGCGACGTCTTGGCCGCGGCCGGGCGCTGTGACGGCGACAAGGGTGTCATCATCCTCACCGACATGTTTGGCGGCACGCCGTCGAATTTGGCCATCTCGGTGATGGAGGCCGGCCGCATCGAGGTCATCGCCGGGATGAACCTGCCGATGCTGATCAAGCTGACCAGCATCCGCGGCGACGCCAGCCTCAGCGATGCCGTTGACGAGGCACAGCAGGCCGGGCGCAAATATATTCACGTCGCCAGCCAGTTGCTTGGCCAGGCCTGAGGCGCGCGGCGATGCAAGAGGCTGGCGCCGACGGCGTGTTGCGTACCGAACTGCTGATCCAGAACAGCCGTGGCCTGCATGCGCGCGCCTCCGCCAAATTCGTTAAGCGGGCGGAAATGTATGATGCCACGGTCACCGTTAGCCGCGACGGCCAGTCGGTGCCGGCGACCTCCATCATGGGGCTGATGATGCTCGGCGCCCACACCGGCTCATCGATAGCACTTGAGGCGACCGGCCGGCAGGCCGCCGAAGCGCTTGCCGCCCTCGCCCGGCTGGTCGAGGAAAAATTCGGCGAGGAGTGATCAACCGGCGTGGTCGAAATAACATAAAGAAATCTTTATATCGCAATTGTGTTTGTGGCGCATCACTGATATACGACGCGCCAAATCATGAACCCGCCCGCATCCGCGGGTGAGCCAACGAGGATTATTATGAGCGCTTTTTCAGATTACGTGGTGACCGACATTTCCCTGGCCGACTGGGGGCGCAAAGAAATCACCATGGCCGAAGTGGAGATGCCGGGCCTGATGGCAACCCGCGAAGAGTACGGCAAGGCGCAGCCGCTGAAGGGCGCGCGGATTGCCGGCAGCCTGCACATGACGATCCAGACCGCCGTGCTGATCGAGACGCTGGTCGCCCTGGGCGCCGAGGTGCGCTGGGCCTCGTGCAATATCTTCTCGACCCAGGATCACGCCGCTGCTGCCATAGCGGCAGGCAACATTCCGGTGTTTGCCAAGAAGGGCGAGACCCTTGAGGAATATTGGGACTACTGCGACCGCATTCTCGACTGGGGCAATGGCGAAACCGCAAACCTGATTCTCGACGATGGTGGCGATGCAACCATGCTGGTCCTGCTCGGTGCCAAGGCCGAGACCGACCCTTCGGTGCTCGATGCTCCCAAGAACGAAGAAGAAGAGTGCCTGTTCGCAACGATCAAGAAGCGATTGGCCGAGAATCCGGGCTGGTTTTCCAAGGTGCGCGACAACATCCAGGGTGTATCGGAGGAAACCACCACCGGCGTTCATCGGCTCTATGCACTTGAAAAGAAGGGCGAATTGCCGTTCCCGGCGATCAATGTCAACGACAGTGTGACCAAGTCCAAGTTCGACAACAAATACGGCTGCCGCGAATCGCTGGTCGATGCCATCCGCCGCGGCACCGACGTCATGATGGCCGGCAAGGTTGCCCTGGTGTGCGGCTACGGCGATGTCGGCAAGGGTTCGGCGCAGTCGCTGGCCGGTGCCGGCGCCCGTGTGCTGGTGACCGAGGTCGATCCGATCTGTGCCCTGCAGGCGGCCATCGATGGTTTTGAGGTCGTCACCCTCACCGACGCCGCCCCGCGCGCCGATATCGTGGTCACCGCGACCGGCAACAAGGATATCCTGCAGATCGACGACATGCGTGCTCTCAAGGATATGGCGATCGTCTGCAACATCGGCCATTTCGACAACGAGATCGATGTTGCTGGCCTGAAGAATTTCAAGTGGAACAACGTCAAGCCGCAGGTCGACATGATCGAGTTTCCCGATGAAAAGCGCATGATCCTGCTGTCCGAGGGCCGGCTGGTCAATCTCGGCAACGCCACCGGCCATCCCAGCTTCGTGATGTCGGCCTCGTTCACCAACCAGACACTGGCCCAGATCGAGCTGTGGACGCGCAACGAGGAGTACCAGAACAAGGTCTACGTTCTGCCGAAACACCTCGACGAGAAGGTCGCCATGCTGCACTTGGCAAAGCTGAATGCCCAGTTGACCCGCCTGCGTCAGGACCAGGCCGACTATATCGGCGTCGATGTCGACGGTCCCTACAAGCCGGAACATTACCGCTACTAATTCTGAACCCTGTTCTCTGCGCCGCGCCCGCCGCCCTGAGCGAAACTTCCCCATAACAGGAACGCGGAGGTGGGCAGGAATCGCGTTTCGCGTTATATCTTTGCCCTGAGTGCTGGGCGGTGATTCGCCGCGCTCTGGCTGCTGTCGCGCAGTCCGGACCGTCGGTCGGTGAGTATTGTGTTGGGAAAACGGGGCAATGCCCGACACATGCGGAACCGCCGCCTGTGTCCGCAGGGGAAGAATGCAAAAACTGATATGAGATCGCGGGCAACCAAAGCGCTTGATCTTGTTTGCATGCCGGCGGTGGCCTGGCTCTGCTCAGCCGTCCTCATCGCCAGTCATGCCCGGCCGGCATCGGCCCAAAGCACCTTTCAGAACATTGTCAACAACGCCGGCGAGCGTTCGCTGCTGCTGATGGTGGTGTTTGCCGCGGTGATTGTCTTCATCTGGGCAACCTTCGTGGTCAGGCGGCTCTATGCCAGCGAGCGCACGGCGCGCCGCCAGATCGGCGAACTTGAGGCCCAGCTCAACGAGGCCGAGGCGGCTCTCACCGCAGAACCCAACATCCTGATGATCTGGCGCGGTCGCGAAGGCCGCCCGGAGCGCGTCGTCGGCGATATGCGTGGCACCGCTCGGGTGCCTGGTACGGCTTCGGAGCTGATGGCCTTCGAGGATTGGCTGGAATCTGAATCAAGCATCTCCCTTAAGGCTGCCGTCGACGAGATGCGCCAGAACGGCACGCCGTTCAACATCGGTGTGCGCACCATCAACGGCGAATTGCTGGAGGCTGACGGCCGCACCGCCGGCGGATTGACCACCCTGCGCCTGCGCCCGCTGACCGGCGAACGGCGCCACACGATGGAATTGACCCACGACACCCGAAAGCTTGCCCGTCAGGTCGAACGGTTGAGCGCCGTGCTCGATTCAGCACCGATCGCCATTTGGCTGCGCGATGCCGCCGGCAAGCTGGTCTGGGTCAATCGGACCTACCTGAAGGCGATGGATGCCCACGACAGCGATGCCGTGATCGGTGGCGGGCCCGAACTGATCGATGCCGGCAAGATCGCCTTCAAGGCACAGGATGGCGAAGGCCAGGAGACCGTGCGCCGCGGTGAGGCCCATGCGGTCATCCACGGCGCCAAGCGGGCGCTCGATGTCTACGATGTGACTTTGGGCGAAACCTCAGCCGGGTTCTCGATTGACAAGACGGCGCTGGAGGAAGCGCAAAAGGAGCTGCGCCGGCACATCCGCGCTCATGCCGGCACCCTCGACAAGCTGACCACGGCGATCGCCATCTTCGGCCCCGATCAGCGCATCAAGTTCTACAATTCTGCCTATTGTGAATTGTGGGGCATGGACCCCGACTGGCTGGATAGCAATCCACTCGACGGTGAAATTCTGGACCGGCTCAGGTCCGAACGCAAGCTGCCGGAACAGGCTAATTTCCGCGATTGGAAAGACCAGCAGCTGACCACCTACACCACGCTCGATGCCAAGGAAGACTGGTGGCACCTGCCCGACGGGCAATCTTTGCGCGTCGTTGCCGAGCAGCACCCGTTTGGCGGCGTGACCTATCTCTACGAGAATGTCACGGAGAAATTCGCGCTTGAATCACGCTACAACGAACTGATCAGCGTCCAGAGTGAAACCCTGGACAATCTCCACGAAGGTGTTGCGCTGTTCGGCACCGATGGCTGTCTCAAACTGTACAACCCGTCGTTTTCCAGGTTTTGGCAGCTTGACGAGGAGTTCCTCGAAAGCCAGCCGCATGTCGACCGCCTGATCGCCGAATGTCAGAAACTGCATGCCGATAAGGCTATGTGGCATGAGCTGAAATTCTGCGTGACCGAACTGTCCGAGACCCGCAGCCCGCTGCAAGGCCGCATCAACCGGTCCGACCAGATGGTGTTCGAGTTCGCCGGCGTGCCGCTGCCGGACGGCAATACGCTGCTGACCTATGTCGACCTGACCGCCAGCGCCGGCATTGAAAAGGCCTTGCGCGAGCGCAATGAGGCGCTTGAGGCTGCCGACAGACTGAAGACCAACTTCCTGTCCAACGTATCCTATGAATTGCGCACTCCGCTGACCAACATCATCGGCTTCGCCGAAGGCATGTCGCTGGGCATCGTCGGCGAGTTGCAATCCAAGCAGCACGAGTATCTGCACCACATCCAGAGTTCGTCGGCCGACCTGCTGGCGATCATCGATGCCATCCTCGATCTGACCACGATCGATGCCGGTGCCATGGAATTGAAGTACACCGAAATCGACGTCGCCGAATTCATGCAGGAGGCAGCCGAGAAAGCGGCAAAGCAGATCAATCAGCGCGACCTGACGCTGAACATTGAACTGGCCGAGGACGTGACCACCCTGCAGGCTGATCGAGACCGCCTTGGCCAGGTGCTTGGCCACCTGCTGTCAAATGCTATTGGCTTTTCCAGCAAGGGCGCCACAGTGCGCATGGGCGCCCAATGCGACAACGGCGACATCATCTTGTGGGTTGCCGATACCGGCAAGGGCATGGATGAGGAGTTCCAGCGCGAAGCGTTCGAGCGCTTCCAGTCGCGACCGGTGGCCGGCGGCCATCGCGGCGCCGGCCTTGGCCTGGCGATCGTAAAATCGTTCATAGAACTGCACGGTGGCCAGGTCTCGCTGTTGTCCAAGCTGGAACGCGGAACGACCGTGATCTGCCGCATCCCGATGCGGCGCTCCGAAGGCGAGAAGACCGGTTCAGGCCGCATCCCGTCGCACTCGGCCGCAGCGGCACGCTAGGGCCAGCTTGGTTAGGGTCCGCAATGACAACCAACCCCGCAGCGTTTGAAATGACCCTTGATCTTGCCGGTCAAGGTGAAACGGAGGCGCTGGGCCGCGAGCTGGCGCTGTTTCTCTCGGCCGGAGATTGGGTTGGCCTCGGCGGAGACCTCGGTGCCGGCAAGACGACGCTGGCCCGGGCCGTCATCCGCGCCCTTGACGAACGCGCCGCGGCCATCGACGTGCCGAGCCCGACCTTCACGCTGATCCAGCTTTACGACGATCTGCGGGTGCCGGTCGCCCATTGCGATCTTTACCGCCTCGAGGATGCCAGTGAAATCGACGAACTGGGCCTCGAAGACATCGAGGACAATCACATATGCCTGATCGAATGGCCCGACCGGCTGGCCGGGCGCCTGCCGGCCGACCGGTTGACCCTCGAGCTGTCGGTTTCCGGCGCCGGCCGCCGGGCGGTGCTCGCCGGTCATGGCAACTGGGCGGGCAGGCTTGAGCGGCTACGCCTGGTGCGAAGGTTCATCGCGGCGGGCCAATTTGCCGGTGCCGACCGCAGCCTGTTTCAGGGCGATGCCTCCTCGCGGCGCTACGAAAGGTTGACCCTCCCCGACGGCCGCTGCTGCCTGCTGATGGACATGCCCGATGCCCCGGACGGGCCGCCGATCCGTGATGGCAGGCCATACAGCTCCATCGCCCACATCGCCACCGGCATCCGCTCGGTCGTTGCCGTGAACGGCGAACTGACGGCCCGCGGTTTCAGCGCCCCGCAAACGCTGGCCTGCGATCTCGGCACGGGTTTGGCGCTGATCGAGTATCTCCAGGGTCAGACCTTTTACGATCTGATCAAGGCCGGCGAAGACACATCGCAGTGCCTGCTGGCCGCCGTCACCGTGCTGGCGGAAATGGCCGGGCAGGCATGGCCGGATGCCGTCACACTGGCTGACGGATCGACTTATACCGTTTCCCCCTTCGACCGCGATGCCTTTGCGATCGAGGCTGAATTGCTGCTCGACTGGTTCTGGCCGGCGGCGACCGGAACCGTTGTCAGCGACGCCGACCGCACAGCCTTCACCGATATTTGGAGCAATCTCTATCGCCATGCCGATACCGATGCCAAGGTGTGCCTGCTGCGCGATTTCCATTCGCCCAATCTCATCTGGCTGCCTCAGCGCCAGGGCCTCGGCCGGGTCGGGTTGATCGACACCCAGGATGCCCTGCTAGGGCATGCCGCCTATGACCTTGTCTCGCTGCTGCAGGATGCCCGCATCGACATCCCGAGGGATGTGGAGGAAGAGATGCTCGACTACTATTGCGCCTGGCGCCAGGCAGCGGCGCAAGAAACCTCGCAGACCTTTGACGACGACGGCTTTCGCCGCGCCTATGCCGTTCTCGGGGCCCAACGGGCAACGAAGGTGTTGGGCATCTTCGTGCGCCTGGCCGAGCGCGACGGCAAACCCGGATACCTGCGCCATATCGACCGCGTGTCGACGGCCCTGGAGCGCAATCTCGCCCACCCGGCGCTGGTCGAACTCAAGGCCTGGTACGATGCCAGGCTGCCACAAAACCTGCGCAAACAACTGGTAGCCGGACGGTGATGGCGAAACACACTTCCAATGGCGTCGGCACCAGGGCGATGATCCTCGCCGCCGGCCTTGGCACGCGCATGCGCCCGCTCACCGACAATTGCCCCAAGCCGCTGGTCAAAGTTGCCGGCAAGTCCATCATCGACTACACCGTCGACCGCATCCGGGCCGCCGGCGTCGACACCCTGGTGGTCAACCTGCATTACTTGCCCGAGCAGATCGAACGCTGGGCCAAACGCCAGCGCGGCCTGGAGATTGCCCTGTCGGATGAGCGCGATTGCCTGCTCGACACCGGTGGCGGCGTGGCAAAGGCCCTCGACCGCCTCGGCGATCAGCCGTTCTTTGTGTTCAACAGTGACAGCTTCTGGGTCGACGGCCCGCAACCGGCCCTTGAGCGAATGCGCAACGTCTGGGATGGCGAGCGCATGGACTGCCTGCTGCTGGTCGCCGACATGACCAGCTCGGTCGGGTTCTACGGACCCGGCGATTTCGATATGGACGAAGAAGGCCGCCTGACGCGGCGCAATGAGTCCTATGTGTCGCCTTTTGTCTATGCCGGCTGCTACCTGGTGTCGCCGGCGGTGTTCAAGGACGCCCCGGACGGTGCATTCTCGATGAACATATTGTGGAACAAGGCGCTGGCAGCGGGCCGCCTGTTCGGACTGCGCCACGACAGCCTGTGGCTGCATGTCGGAACCCCCGATGCGATTGGCGCCGCCGAAACCGTTCTTGCAGGCCGCTCGCCATGACGGGCCGCCGGCCCAATGTGTTCACCATTCCCGCAGATGCCGATTTCTCCGCGACCCTGGTCGACGCCATCCGCGCCGGCGACCTGCCGCATGCCGGCGTTGAACCACCTGACCCGCTGGCACTTGCCGACTGGACCGTGCTGGTTCCGACCCGCCGTGCGGTCCGCACCATCGTGACCGCCTTTGCCGGGCAAGGCGCGCGGCCGGCCAGCCTGCTGCCGCAAATCCGCCCGCTTGGCGATGCCGACGAAGACGACATCCAGGGCCGCAGCATTGTGTCCGGTGTTGCCGAACTGGACATCGCGCCCGAGATATCCCGGCTACAGCGCCAGTTCGTGCTCAGCCGGATGATCGCCGACTGGCTGGACAGCCGCCGCGACAGCGTGTTGGCCGCGCATATCCTGAACGCGGTCAGTCAGGCGATGTTGCTGGCCGAGAGTCTCGGCGCACTGATCGACCGCTTCGAGACCGATGAAGTGCCGATCGATGCGATCCGCCAGTTGTTCGACAGCGAGTTGGCGATGCACCGGGAAGACTTCCTGGAGTTTCTCGACATCGTGCGGGTGCGTTATCCCGCCTATCTCGCCGAACGTGGCCTGGGCGGTCAGATGGCGCGGCGTAGCCGGCTGATCCGCGCCCAGGCGGAACTGTTCGCCACGGCGCCGCCCGGCGCCCCGGTGATCGCCGCCGGGTCGACCGGCTCAATCCCGGCAACCGCGGAACTGTTGAAGACCATCGCCTGGCTGCCGGCCGGCGCGGTGGTATTGCCGGGACTGGATCTCGAGTGTGACGATCACAGCTGGGATGTTCTCGAGCCGCACCATCCGCAATACGGCCTGCGCGAACTGCTGGCGCACATCGGCATTTCCCGATCCGAGGTCCGTCGGCTCGGGCCTGGCCACAACGCCGACAGGCGATGGTTTCTCAGCGAGGTCATGCGGCCGGGCGCCACCAGCGACAACTGGCATGCAACGGTGGGGCAGGGGGTCGACAGGTTTGAAGCTGCCTGCGCCGGATTGACCTGGCTACAGGCACCGGACCGGCAGGCCGAGGCTTTGGCTGTCGCACTGATCATGCGGCGCACGCTGGAGCATCCAGGCAGGACCGCCGCCCTGGTCACGCCGGACCGCCAACTGGCCCGCCAGGTGAAGACCGAGCTTGGCCGCTGGACCATCTCCGTTGACGACAGCGCCGGTGAACCGGTGTCGCGTTCGCCGCAGGGCGCGTTTCTGTCGCTGCTGGCCGATGCGGCACTGGCCGGCTTCCGTCCGGCGCGTTTGATCGCCCTGCTCGATCATCCATATGCGCTTTTCGGCATGGCCCGCGCCGACCTGACCCGCGCTGCCGGGCACCTGGAGACGGCGGTGTTTCGCGGCCATGTGGTTGGGCACGGCCTTGCTGTGCTGACCCGCGAGGTCGAGGTACGGCGCGGCGCGCTCGACGCTTATGCCCATGCCAGCGTCAAACGCCTGGACGACGGCGACTGGCAGGCCATCTCTGCTCTTGCCGAACGATTGCGCGATGCCCTGGCCGATCTGGAGGCGATGTTTGCCGGGTTGCACCGGCGCCCCTTGCACGATTACATCACAGCCCACATCGCCGCCGCCGAGGCGATTTCACACAACGCCGAACTGGACCGCACGCCATTGTGGCAAGGTGAAGCGGGGACGGTTCTGGCCGATGTGTTCCGGGTCCTCGATGGCAATGCCGATGAATGTCCCGAACTGACGCCGGGCGACTACATCGCGCTGATCCGCAAGCAGATGTCGGCCGCCTCGGTGCGCCCGGCCCGCGCCCTCCATCCCCGGCTGGCGATCTACGGTCTGCTCGAGGCCCGGTTGCAGCGTGCCGACGTAACGATCATAGCCGGGCTCAACGAGGGCACATGGCCCGATGAGGCCGACATTGACCCCTGGCTGAACCGGCCGCAAAAGGCCTCGCTCGCCCTGCAACTGCCGGAACGGCGCCTTGGCCTTATGGCACATGATTTTGCCCAGGCGGCGGCGGGCAGCGAGGTGTGGATGACGTCGTCGCGAAAGATCGATGGCCAGCCGGCCGTGGCCTCGCGCTGGCTGCTGCGCATGAAGGCGCTGTTGCATGCAGCAGGCAGGCAAGACCTGATACAGCCCGCCGATCCGTGGATCGGCTGGGCGCTCGGCATCGACACGCCCGGCCCGCGGGACACTTACCGCATCAAGCCGCCGCAACCGCGCCCGCCGGTTGCCGCCCGCCCGGCGCGGCTCTCGGTGACCCGCATCGACCGGCTCATTCGCGATCCTTACGGCATCTTCGCCCAGTACATACTCGGTCTGGAGCCGTTGCAAGATGTTGAGCCGAAGCTGGATGGGCGCGACCGGGGCAACCTTGTGCACACGGCGCTTGAACGCTTCGTGCGCAAACATGCCGGGCCGCTCGGCCACGACGCCGGCGATCTGCTGATGGCCGAATTCCGCCAACTGTTCGACGAGCGGGTGACCGACCCGGCGCTCCATGCCTTCTGGCAGCCGCAGATGCAGCGCATCGCCGACTGGTTCGTTGCCCGCGAACGCCAGTGGCGGGCCGGAGTGTGCGCGCAACACGTCGAGCAGAAAGCCGCCTATGGCTTCGACGTCGCCGGCGAAACCTTCACCCTGAGCTGCATCGCCGACCGGATCGATGTCCTGGCAGACGGCGGCGTCCGCCTCATCGACTACAAGACCGGGCAGCTGCCCGCTGCCAAGCCCTCCAGCGATGCCTACAGCGTCCAACTCGATCTGGAGGCCTATATGGCCATGCAGGGTGCCTTCGAGACCGTGGGCCCGGTCCCGGTTCGCGAGCTTGTCTATGCCCGTCTGGCCGGCGGCAATCCACCGGGCGAACTGCGAACCGTCGAGGACGGTGTGGCCGCCCGCGCGACCGCGGCGTTCGAGGGGCTCGTGTCGCTGTTGACCGACTATGCCGATCCCGACCGACCCTATGCGGCCATCGGCGCGGCCTCGCGCGAAGACCGCGCCTTCGACTTCGATCACCTGTCGCGCTGGCGCGAGTGGTATCACCTGGATGATGCGGAGCCTGCGCCATGACGCCGGACCGGACATCGCCGAACGATCTGCAGTCGCGCGCTTCCGATCCGAAGGGTTCGGTCTGGGTCAACGCCAATGCCGGTTCCGGCAAGACCCATGTTCTGGTCAATCGCGTGGTGCGGCTGTTGCTGACCGGTACACCGCCGGAGCGCATCCTCTGCCTGACCTACACCAAGGCGGCGGCAGCGGAGATGTCAGCCCGGCTGTTCGATGAGCTGGCCGGCTGGATTGCCCTTACCGACGGCGATCTCATGGAGCGGATCTGGACCCACACCGGACATTCCACCTTCAAGGACACCGACCACGCCATCGCCAGGCGGCTGTTCACCCGGGCGCTGGAGACCCCCGGCGGCTTGAAGGTCCAGACCATCCATGCCTTCTGCGAGCGGCTGCTGCAGCGCTTTCCCGTCGAGGCCGGCGTCGTGCCCGGCTTTGAAGTGATGGATGATCAGCACGCCGGCGAACTGCGCCGCGCTGCGGTCGATGCGGTTCTGTCGCAGGCAAAGGCAGATCCGCACTCCGACATTGCCAGCCGTCTCGCCGTGCTCGCTGCCGAGACATCGCCGGACGCCTTCGACGATCTGGTGCGTCAGTTCATCGACAAGCGCCGACAGGTGGCGCCGATGGTCGCCTCGCCGGCCCACCTTGACCGGGCAAGCCAGGCCTTGCACCGGGTTCTCGGCACCAGTGACGGGCAAAATGCCGCCGCGGTCATCGAAGACCATGTCGCTGGATTGGACACTGCCGGCTATCAGGACGCTGCCGAGACACTTGCCACCCGCGACGCCAAGACCGACGTAAAGCGTGCCGCGCTGATTGCCGAATTGCTCGACAGCCCCTCGGCTGACGAAACATTTTCCCTGCTCCATTCCCTGTTCATGACCGCCGACGGTGCGCCGCGAAAGGATGTCTCGGTGCTCACCAAGTCGGCGGCGCGCGATCATCCGGGCATCGCTGCGTTTCTCTATCGCGAACGCGACCGCCTCGGCGCTGTGGTGAACCACGTCAAGGCGCTCGGAGTTCATCGCGCGACCATGGCGCTGCTTGCCGTGGGGGCGCATATCCTCGAGCACTATGAAGTCTCCAAGCGCCGGGCCGGGCTCTACGACTACGACGATCTGATCCTCAAGACGATGGACCTGTTGGAGACCGCCGGGTCCGGTGAATGGGTTCTCTACAAGCTTGACGGCGGTCTCGATCATGTCCTGATCGATGAAGCCCAGGACACCAGCCCCGAGCAATGGCGCATCATCGGTCAGTTGAGCGCCGAGTTCTTTGCCGGCCACGGCGCCAGGCCGGATATCGAGCGCACCATCTTCGCTGTCGGCGACCGCAAGCAGTCGATCTATTCGTTCCAGGGCGCCGATCCCGATGCCTTCGAGCAGATGCGCCGGCATTTCAGCGCCCATGCTGCCGGTGCCGGCCAGACGCTTGTCCAGGTGCCGCTGCAGGTGTCGTTTCGCTCCGCGCCGGAAATCCTCGATGTGGTCGACCGGGTCTTTGCCCAGCCCGAGGCCGCCGCCGGCCTGGCGCTGCCGGGCGCCGGCGTCGACCGCCATCGGCCGACCCGTGCCGGCCAGTGCGGCCTGGTTGAGCTGTGGGCCCCGGAACAGCCCTCCGAGCGCGACGAGCGCGACCTCTGGGCCGCCCCCGAAACCGAACGGCGTGGCACCCATCCACGCCTGAAGCTGGCGGCAAGAATTGCCGACACCATCCATCGCTGGATCAGCGGCGGCACCGAGCTGAAGCCGCGCGGGCGCCCGATACGCTATGGCGACGTCTTGATCCTGGTGCGCAACCGCACGACATTTGCCGATGCGCTGGTCCGGGCACTCAAGCTGCGCGGCATTCCGGTGGCCGGCGCCGACCGCTTGCGCCTGACCCGTCATATCGCGGTCCAGGATCTGATGTCGCTGATCCGCTTTGTCCTCTTGCCGCTCGATGACCTGTCGCTGGCCGAGGTGCTGAAGAGCCCACTCGTTGCGGGGGACGATGGAAAGCCGCTTGACGACGACGATCTGTTCACCCTTGCGCATGATCGCGGTGGGCTGAGCCTGTGGCAGGTTCTCAACCGCCGCGTCGCCGACGGTGCGCCTTATGGTGAGGCGCTGCGATGCCTGCAGGACTGGCGGCGGCGGGCGGCGTTTGAAACGCCCTATGACTTCCTGTCGCGGGTCCTGACCAAAGACGGCCGGCGTTACGCGATGCTGGCCCGGCTCGGTACTGAGGCCAAGGACCCGCTCGATGCCCTGCTCGACGAGGCCCTGCGCTTCGAACAGTCCCATGCGCCAGATCTGAACGGTTTCAGGGCCTGGCTCGAGGGCGCCGACATCCAGATCAAGCGCGACATGGATCACTCCGGCAACGAGGTGCGGGTGATGACCGTGCACGGCGCCAAGGGCCTGGAAGCCAACATCGTCATCCTGCCCGACACCAACAACGTGCCCGACAAGCGCAAGGTTCCGGCCATCCTGATCGACGACAGCGCCCAACCCGAGGCGTTGCCGCTCTGGCGGCTGCGCAAGCCGGCCGAGGTCGGCGTGACCCGGGCCCTCGGCGAAGCCTATCAAAGGCGCGTGCAGCAGGAAGAAAACCGCCTGCTGTACGTGGCCATGACCCGGGCCCGCGACCGCCTCTATGTGTGCGGCTACACCGACAGGGCCGGCAACATGAAGCCGGACAGTTGGTATCAGCTTGTCGCCAACGTCATGCATGAGGACGGCGATGAAATCACCTGCGCCGAGACAGACACCAGGGTCTGGCGCATCGAAGGCAAACAAGATGCGGCGACGCAAGAGAAAGCCCCGGGCGGCGAACCGGTTCACACTCCGGTGCCGCCGCCGCCGTGGGCATTGCGGCCGGCACCCGACGAGGCCGCCGCGCCGGCGCGGGTCGCGGCATCGAAGCTGGCGCCGGACGCAGCCGACCCTGGCGGGCCAGAGGACGAACAGGCTCTGCCGCCTCTGCGCGATGTCGACGCCAGCCGCTTTGCTCGCGGCAATCTCGTTCACCGCCTGTTGCAGTTACTGCCGCAAACAGCCGAACCGCAGCGTCGCCCGGCAGCGCAGCGCTACCTGACATTGCCCGCCCACCAGCTCAGCCAGGTTGAGATAGACGACATCCTCAAGGAGGTCATGGCCATCCTCGATGATCCGGTGTTCGCGCCGGTTTTTGCATCGGGCAGCCGCGCCGAGGTCGCTTTGACGGCAACGATTGAGACCGGCAGCGGACCGGTCGGGCTGACCGGGCAGGTCGACCGGCTGGTCGTCACCGGCGAAGGCGTGCTGATCGTCGACTATAAGACCAACCGCCCGCCGCCTGTTCGCATCGAAGAGGCCGACCCCGGCTACGTCCGCCAACTGGCCGCTTATCGCGCCGCGCTGGCGGCGATCTACCCGGACCGGCCGGTGCGCGCAGCACTCTTGTGGACCAGCACCGCGACC
>JAHEJE010000369.1 GCA_024639035.1 Alphaproteobacteria bacterium | reverse complement strand
ACATGCAGGTCCTTGGTCTGCGGTTTGTGACAGGTCCGGCAGCGGGTCCGGGGGCTGTAATCGGCGACGCCTTCATGGCCATCGACCTTGAAACTGGCGTGGCTGATCTTGCTGCGGGTCGGACCGAGCCCCCACAACCCGCCCGCGCCGCCCGGCAACTGCCGGTAGTAGCGGGCCGAACCGGGCAAGGTGTCCTGATCGCGGAAATAGCCGGTCGCCGCCATGTCCTCCGGCGGGTCTGAAGCCTGCGCCAAGGCAGGCTGGGCCAGAACCAGGACTGCCAGCAGACAGATTATCGTGCGGATGGTGGGCATCGGGCTCTCGCGGCCAGTTTGCGTAAGGTTACGGGGTGGCCTTGATCACCATGTTGCCGGCGGCATCCTTGCGGGTGGTCAGTGCATCCCAGCGCCGCTGCAGGTCGGCAAGATCCTCATCCTTGTGCTGGTGGCAGGTCTGGCAGGAATTCGGCACGCCGGTGGCCAGGGTCATCTTGGGCAACAGGGCAGTGAACACATGGCTGCGGATATCGCCGCTTTCGGCACTCTTGGCGATGCGCGGCATATGGCAGTTGGCGCAGTTGCCGAAGGAATGCACCGAGTGGGCGCCGACATCGGCAACCTGCTCGTGGCACGAGGTGCACAGCTTGTCGCCTTCGACCTTGGTCTTGCCGGCGAACAACGGATTGCCAAGCTGATGGACGACGTGGCAGCTCATGCAGTTGACGCCGCTGTCGGCATGCTTGGAGCTCTTCCAGTCGATGTACTGCTGGTGGTGGCCCTTCGAAAGGCCGGTTTCATACAGGTGCTTGTCGCCCAGGGCAATCGATCTGTAGTAGGTCTCCAGCGCCTTGCCGGGGCGGTATCCGACCGGCCAGCCGGCACCCTTGACCTGGGTCGCCTTGCCGCGGTTGTGGCAGGCACCGCAGATCTGCACCGCAACACCGCCGGTCAGCTTGCTCGGGTTGACGATGGTGGCGCGCTTTTCGAAGGTCTCGTTGGTCGGCAGGGCGGCATGGTGCGACCCCGGTCCGTGGCAGGCTTCGCAGCCGACGCCGGGTTCAAGGAAGGTCTCCTGCTCAAGATCGACGCCGGTGGCATGGCAGCCGCCGCATTTCTTCAGCCAGGGCCGCTCTTTCCAGTCATGCTCGTGGTAGTTGACCCAGCGCCCGGTATCGATGTTGAACTGGGTCGGGGCGATGTAATAGGTGCCGTCCTTCTTCACCAGATAGCGCTGTTTCCACTGGCTACCGATGGTGTAGTGGACGTCCTTGCGGTCGGGGAAATAGACCTCGTCGAGGCCGACCTTGAGCTTGTCCTTGATCTTCTCGAAGTCGGTCTTCATGACCTCCTTGTCGAGTTCGACGACAAGCGCGTCTTCGTTCTTGGAGACATCCTGCAGCATCTTGGAGTGCAGGGTCCGCTTCCAGGCATCGTAGTGTTCCAGATGGCAGGTCTTGCAGACCTCCGAACCGACATAGGCCTTGGGCTCGGCCAGAAGCTTGTTGCTGTCCAGTTCCTGGCTTAAAGCTGGAGAAACGAAAAACGCCATAACGCATAATACAGCGACGAACAGCCTGCTGGATGTCATTGCACCGGACCTTCTTGTGTAAACCGAACCCTCGAACAGAACCCCCCCGCGCGGTTGCTCTGCCCAACGAATCCATCGTAGGGGAGTTCGAGGCAAGCCACGTTGATGTGTGTCAATGCACACCCGGCGCATCTGCGCTTGCGCCGGTCAGGGGTGCGTCCTGGCAGGCGGCAGCGCTATGCGGCTAGGGTCAGGACCCTAGGATGCGGGCGGCAGGGAAACCGGCGGCAAACCTTGCAACCTCGGCCGGGCGCATCAGGCACAGGCCGGTCGACAGAGCATCGGCAAGACCGGCGGAAGGGTGGATGACGGTGATGCGTCGCCAGGCCGGGCGTGGCGATTGCAAAGCCGCCGGGAGGATGTGTCCGATGTTGCCGGCGGCATCGAACACCGTGCCGAGTGGCGCCGATGTGGCGACGGCGGTGTTGGTGAGGGCGATCTCGTCCTGCGGCGTGGCGTCGCTGCGTTCGGCGATGCCGATGCGCCATGGCTGGCCGGGCGAACGTTCGCCGAGGGCGGCGATTTCGCCGATGTCGACCAACACGTTCTCGAGCCCCGCAGCGCGCAGCAGGCCGGCGACGCGGTCGGTGGCATAGCCCTGGGCGATGCCGTTGAAGGTCAGGGCCATGCCGTCGCGGGCAAAGCCGACCCGGTCCGGTGCATAGCCGACATGCTGCCAGCCGGTGCGCCGATAGGCGGCGCGGAGTGCGGTATCGGACGGTTTCCCCTCCGTCTCGGCCATCAGCGCCCACACCGGCTGGACGGTCGGGTCGAAATGGCCGGCGGTCAGGCGGTGGGCGGAATCGCACAGGGCGAGAAGCCGGAGCAAATCCGCCGGCGGATGATCGAGCCGGCCATCGCGGTTGAGCCGCGACAATGCGCTGTCCGGCCGGTACAGGCTGAACAGGGCCTCCATGCGGGCGATCTCGGCCACTGCCGCATCGATCAGCCCCCTCGCCTCGTCCTGCGACCTGCCGGCAATGGTCAGCGAGGCTCTGGCGCCCATGGCGATGCCGGACCAACGGGCGGTTTGTGCCTGTGCGCCACCGGGCATCAAGGCTGCACCGGCAAGACCGGCGGTGATCGAGATGAACCGGCG
>JAHEJE010000081.1 GCA_024639035.1 Alphaproteobacteria bacterium | reverse complement strand
TGCGCGGCGTGCATGATGCGCTTGACGGCCTGAAGGATTGGAGCGAACAGACTATTGCAGATGCCGTTCGCGCGCACGCCGACGAAACCGGGCAGAAACTCGGCAAGGTTGCCCAGCCGCTTCGCGCGGCGCTGACCGGAACCAACATCTCTCCCGGCATCTTTGAAGTGCTCTATGCGCTTGGAAAACAAGAGGCACTGGCCCGCATTGCCGACCAGGTCACGAGTGGTAACTCCTAGGGTC
Source organism: Alphaproteobacteria bacterium (assembly GCA_024639035.1). GTDB lineage: Bacteria > Pseudomonadota > Alphaproteobacteria > Rhizobiales > Aestuariivirgaceae > JAHEJE01. The sequence continues at coordinate 9,756 of JAHEJE010000081.1, read as the reverse complement.
CTGACCCTAGTGATTGCCTAACTTTTGGGCAACCTGCGACTATGGCAATACTTGATGCACGCCGCCCAATGCGGTAGCCATTAGTGACTGATCACGTTCCCACAACGTGAGGCCAGGGATCCACTCGCCAGCACCGTCGGTCATGGGACCGTGCGGCGGCAATTGCGCTCCTGAATACAACCGAGAAACAACAAGAGGGAACCCGATGTCGGAAAATGCGAAGTCAGCGGTACTTAGCCTTGGTGGCAAGGACTACACCTTTCCGGTCTACGATGGCACGGTTGGGCCAAGCGTCGTGGATATCTCAACGTTTTACCGCGACACCAATGCATTTACCTACGATCCCGGTTTCACGGCAACGGCGAGTTGTGAATCCAAAATCACCTATATTGACGGCGATGAGGGCGTGCTGCTCTACCGCGGCTATCCGATCGAACAGTTGGCGGAGCACGGAGACTTCATCGAAACCTGCTATCTGCTGCTCTACGGCGATTTGCCGAATGTTTCGCAACGCAAGGAGTTCGAGACGGCGATCACCTATCACTCCATGCTGCATGAGCAGATGACAAAGTTCTTCTCCGGGTTCCGCAGGGATGCTCACCCGATGGCGGTCATGGTTGGCGTCGTCGGCGCGATGTCGGCATTTTATCACGATTCAACGGATATCAACGACCCCCAGCAGCGCGAGATCGCCAGCCGGCGCATGGTTGCAAAACTACCGACGATCGCAGCAATGGCCTATAAATACTACGCTGGCCAGCCGTTGGTTTATCCGCGCAACGATCTTAGTTATTCTGCTAATTTCCTGCAAATGTGCTTTGCTGTTCCATGCGAGGAATACAAGATCAATCCGGTCCTGTCGCGCGCCATGGATCGCATTTTTATTCTCCACGCCGATCACGAGCAAAACGCCTCGACATCTACGGTCCGGCTTGCCGGGTCGTCAGGGGCCAATCCGTTTGCCTGCATCGCCGCCGGTATCGCCTGCCTGTGGGGCCCGGCCCATGGCGGTGCGAACGAAGCCGCCCTGACCATGCTGGGCGAAATCGGCACGCCGGATCGAATCCCCGAATTCGTTAAACGGGCCAAGGACAAGAACGATCCGTTCCGTCTGATGGGCTTCGGTCACCGGGTGTACAAGAACTACGATCCTCGTGCCAAGATCATGCAGAAGACCGCCCATGAGGTTCTCGGCGAGCTTGGCATCCAGGACGACCCGCTGCTTGATGTGGCCCGCGAGTTGGAGCAGGTGGCGCTCAACGACGAGTATTTCGTCGAGCGCAAGCTGTATCCCAATATCGACTTCTACTCCGGGATCACCCTGCGCGCGCTAGGCTTCCCGACCACCATGTTCACGGTGCTGTTCGCACTGGCGCGGACGGTCGGGTGGATCGCCCAATGGAAAGAGATGATCGAAGATCCTCACCAGCGCATCGGTCGGCCCAGGCAGCTCTACACCGGGCCAACGCACCGCGAATACAAACCCATGAGCAATCGCTAGAGCCCTTTTCGATCATACGGGATCACTTGATGGAGCCAAATTCGCTCATATGGCAGGCGCGGTGCGCAGCGCGATGCGGTGCATCGGGCAAGCGCCGCAACGCACCAGATGGGCGAATTTGGCCCACCGAAGGCCGGGTTTCCGCGCCTCCTGGACGTCACCATGCCCGGCTTGCGGTCAACCAGACCGTGGCTCCGAGCATGCCTAGCCAGCAGACGCGGAAATCCGGTCAAGTGATTCCGTATGATCGAAAAGGGCTCTAGCGCAGAAATAAGGCTTCGGGAATCGTGCCTACTGCGGGGGTGCCAGCATCGCTGTCACCTCGGCCTCGGCGTGCAGGCGCCCGTCGACGAAGGCTTTTGCCTCGTATTTGCAGACATTACGGCGCTTGTTGAGCTGCTCGACCTTGATGTGCAGAACATCGCCGGGTCCAACAGGTTTGCGAAATTTAGCCCTGTCGATACTCATGAAATAGACCAGCCCGCCGGCGGCCGTTTCGCCCTGGTTGTGGAGGACGATTGCACCGGCGGTCTGGGCCATGGCTTCCAGGATCAGCACGCCGGGCATGACAGGGTTTTGCGGAAAATGGCCGACGAAGAATGGTTCGTTGATGGTGACGTTCTTGATGCCGGTCGCCGACTGCTCGCCGTCAATGTCGACAACCTTGTCGATCAGCAGGAAGGGATAGCGATGCGGCAGAAGCTCCATGATTCGCGCAACATCAATGGTTTCCAGTTGCGTTGACCGTTGTGTGGACGACATTGCCCCAATCCCCAAGTTAGCCGGCACATGCCTCTGCCAGAGCCGCACGGGGCGCGGCACCATCCGGCCAGCGGCAACGAGAAAAGATCAGAACCTGGTGCTGACACCAAAGCGAATCAACTCGGTTTCGTCGAAGTCCGCCTTGACCACGGGCCACGCCACGTCCACACGCAATGGACCGAACGGCGACTGCCACAGCAGCCCGGCGCCGACTGAAGCTCGCAGCTGATCGGAATCGAACACTCGCTGGCCCGGGCGCGAGCGTTCCGGTGCGTTGAACACAGTACCGAAATCAGTGAACACCGCGCCCTCAATTCCGAAGTCTTCCGGCAGGCCGAGCGGGAACGTGACTTCGACCGTGCCGATGGCATAGGTCTGGCCGCCGATCGAGTCGATATTGCCGGTGGCGGAATTCTGCTGGCGCGGTCCGACGCCCGAGCGCTCAAATCCCCTGAACGAGCTGTGGCCCTTGAAGTAACGGTCGATGACCGGCACCCGCGTGCTGTTCCAGCCCTGGATGTGACCGGCGGTTCCCTTCAACTTCAGGATCACGCCCTCGTAGAACAGCGGCATGAAGTAGAAGGCCTTGGCTTGGGTGCTGAAGTAGAACACATCGCCACCCAGGCCGGCAACGTCCTCGGACAGCTCGAAGCGGAAGCCTGAGGTCGGTTTGAGCGGGTTGTCGATAGTGTCGTAGGTATAGGTGACACCGAACAGCGAAATGTTGTCAGTGCCTTCCGACCGGGCAATCGCCAAAGCCACGTCCTGCGGGTTGTTCACGTCGATCCGGCGATGGGTGAAGCGGTACCGCGTCCCAATGCGCGATTCTTCCGACAACCTGAAACCAAGCCGGAGCCCGCCACCGATCTGCTCGTTGGTGAATGAGGATTCTTTCTTCTGATCGGTCCGGGTGGCAAAGGCATCGACACCAAAACTGACGTCACGATTGAGGAAATAGGGCTCGGTAAAGCTGAAATCGAGCGACTGCCGCTTGAAGCTGAGCTGGGTGCCGAGCCGCACCTCTTGCGCCTTGCCGAGGAAGTTGCGCTCGGTGATGCTGATCGAGCCAATGGCCTGCTCGGCCGTCGAATAGCCAACCGAGAAGTTGATGGTACCGGTCGATTTTTCCTCGACATAGATCTGAATGACGACCTTGTCGGGGGCACTGCCCGGGTTTTCGCGAATATCGATCTTGGCGAAGAAGTCCAGGGCGGTCAGCCGGCGCCGGGCCCGGTCGATCAGAATGCGGTTGTAGGCATCGCCCTCGACCAGCCGCAGTTCGCGGCGGATCACTTCATCGAGCGTGCGGGTGTTGCCGACGATCTCAATGCGTTCGATGTAGACCCGCGGGCCTTCCTGGATGTCGAACGAGACGCTCAACTTGCGGTTCTCAGCATCGCGAACGATGGTCGGTTCGACGCGGGCGAAGGCAAAGCCGGCCTTGCCGGCCTCGATGGTGATGTTTTCAATCGACTTGTCGACCTTGCTGGCATCGTACGTCTCGCCGCCCTGTACGGTCAGCACTTCGGTCAACTGATTCGGATCGAGCGTGGTATGGCCGGTATTGATCGTTACCTGTTCGAGTTCGTACTGCGGGCCCTCTTCCACAGTAAAGGTCAGGAAGAAGCTCTCGCCGTCGCGGGCCAGTTCGGCATTGGCCGAGACCACCTGGAAATCGGCAAAGCCGTGCTTCAGGTAATGCCGGCGCAACAGTTCGCGGTCAAATGTAACCCGGTCGGGATCGTAGCTGTCGGTGGTTGAAAAGAACCGCCACCAGGCACTCTCCGAGGTGGTAATGACAGAGCGCAACTGACCATCGCTGAACGCGGAATTGCCGACGAAGGTAATGCGCTCGATCGACGTCGATTTACCTTCCTGGATTTCATAGACCAGGTTCACCCGGTTCTGGTCCAGGCGGATGATCTTCGGTTCCACCCGGGCACCGAAATAGCCCGAGCGGCGATAGAGTGCAGTGACGCGCTGGACGTCGCTTTGCGCGCGTGCTCGGGTGAAAACGACCCGCTCGCGCAGTTCGACCTCGTTGGTCAGCACCTTGTCTTCAAGCTGCGAGTTGCCCTCGAAGGACACCCGGTTGATCAGTGGGTTTTCCTCAACCTGAACAACGAGTGCGCCGCCACGCCGGACAATTCTCACATCCGAGAACAGGCCGGTCTGAAACAGCGCCTTGATCGATTCGTCGATGTTGTCCGGCGTTGCCGTCTCGCCCGGGGAAACCTGCATATAGGCAATGACGGTCTCGGCCTCCACACGCTGGTTGCCTTCGACCAGAATCTGCGAAACCGACTGCGCCATAGCGGCCGGCACAGCATACATCACGCACTGCGCGACCGTCGCAACAGACAGGGCGAGCGCGAGTCTTCCAACAATAGCAATACGATTACGCATCTAAGAGCCAACCACCCGAACTTAAACGCCACCCCAGAAACAGATTCTTGATGATCTTTTACGACGTTTTGCGCTCAAAGAGAACAGATCGTTTGGTATTTTTTTCTTACCCTACGACCCGCTCAAAGACGAGATAAGTCTGACAATGTCATTCCAAGTCGCCACCACCATGAGCATCCCTACGAGCGCCAATCCCACCTTAAATCCAAACTCCTGCGCGCCCTGGCCCAAAGGCTTTCCCCTTACGGCCTCTACAGAGTAATACAACAAGTGCCCACCATCCAGCATCGGGATGGGAAATAGGTTAATCAAACCTATACTGACCGACAAATACGCTGCCAGCTGGATCAGACTATGCAGGCTGACCGCCGCCACTTTGCCGGAAATCCGGGCGATTCCGATGGGTCCGGTCAGTTGCTTGACATCCTCGCGCCCGACGATCAGACCCTTGACCAATATCATCGATCGTTTGATGACATACCAGGTCTCTGCGCTGGCGAGCCCGAGGGCACCGATGGGGCCCTGCCTGACATACTCGATGTCCTTGGAGACATCGCGCTTGATGCCCAGCAGGCCCTGGGAAATCGTTCCGCCGAGTTGATCGTCGATTTCCGCGTGGGTCGGTGTTGCTTCGATGCGCATGCTGCGACCATTTCGCTCAATGGCGAAGTCAAGTTTCTTGCCTGCGCTGACCGACACGATACGCTGCATATCGCTGAATGTCGTGATCTCGGCACCGTCGATGGCAACAATCCGGTCGCCTCGCATGATTCCCGCCTGCTCGGCTGCGCTGCCCGGCATGATTTCGTCGACAATGGCCTGGGCGATCGGATAACCGACCAGCATGTAGCTGGCCGCGAAGATGGCGATTGCCAGGATGAAATTGGCAATCGGTCCGGCCGCGACCACTGCGGCGCGCTGACTGACCGATTTGCGGTGAAAGGATTTCGCCGGATCGAGCTTGCGCGCCTCCTGCTCACCGTCGTTGGCAGGCAGGCTGGCCGGGTTGCTGTCGTCCTGGAACTTCACGTAGCCGCCAAGCGGTATCCAGCCGAATTTCCAGCGGGTGCCGTGCTTGTCGGTCCAGCCGAACACCTCACGCCCGAAACCGACGGCAAATGTATCGATCCCGACACCGCACCAGCGGGCGACCTTGAAGTGGCCGAGTTCGTGGAAAAACACGATGACGCTGAGAACAACGAGGAACGGAACCACATAGGTCGCGATCGTCCAGATTGGCACAGTCAGAAAGCTTGCGAGTTCCATAATTCCTCCAAAATGCCGGCAGCGGCTCTACGACGCGCCGGCCCGGGTGTCCCGAATTGAGTTTCGTCAGCCTTCAATGCAACTTGTGCGCCAGTTCGCCAGCAACCGAGCGGCCATAGGAGTCCGCTGCCCAAACATCGTCCAGCGACCCCAGCGGAACAATCATGGACTGTCGCTCCGCAGCGTTGAGAGTGTCTTCTACCAGCGCGGGAATGTCGAGAAAACCAATTCTTTGCGCCAGAAATTCGGCAACGGCAATTTCGTTCGCTGCATTCAGTATCGTGGTGGCATTTGCGCCGCGTTTCAAGGCATTGAGACACAGGCCAACTGCCGGAAACCTGTCATTGTCGATGTTTTCAAACGTCAACTGGGCAATTTCGGCCAAATCCAGCCGGTCAACGGTTGTGTCTATTCGCTCGGGATAGGCCATCGCCCAGGCAATCGGCGTGCGCATGTCCGGCACCCCCAGTTGGGCAAGCACCGAACCATCGACATAGGACACCATGCTGTGAATGATCGATTGCGGATGAACCACGGCGGAAAGCTTGTCGACGCCGACCGGGAAGAGGTGGGCCGCTTCGATCAACTCCAAGCCCTTGTTCATCAGGGTTGCCGAATCAATGGTGATTTTCCGGCCCATCGACCAGTTCGGATGTTTGAGGGCATCGGCGCAGGTGACCGACCGCAAGTCCTCCATTGCGGTCCGGCGGAACGGTCCGCCCGACGCGGTCAGGGTGATTGCATCGACCGAGCCTGCGTTGCGGGCCTCAAAGCACTGAAAAATCGCACTGTGCTCGGAGTCCACCGGGATAACGTCGGCGCCGCACCGGCGGGCGGTGCGCATGAACAGGTCTCCGGCCGAAACCAGGCACTCCTTGTTGGCCAGGCACATGGTCGCGCCGGTTTCCAGGGCCGCCAGTGTCGGTTTCAGCCCGCTGGCGCCGACAATCGCCGCCATCACCAGGTCGACCGGGCGCTGGGCGGCCTCGCACACGGCCGTCAGGCCGGCGGCCGCCTCAATTCCGGTTCCGTCGAGGCGCGTAGCGAGTTCGTCCCGCCGCGTCTCGTCGGCAACGACGGCAACGCGCGCTTTCAGGTCGACTGCATCCTTGGCCAGCCGTTCGACATTGCTATTGGCCACGAGAGCTTCGATGCAAAAACGATCGCGGTGAGCGCGCACGATATCGATCGTCGATTGGCCGATCGACCCCGTTGCACCGAGTATGGTCAGCTTGCGCGGCGCGGTGCGCGGTTGTGCGGTTCGATCTACCACAACAGCAGCCCCGATGCCGGCATTTGCGTTCCCATGCGCAGGGATCCTAGCACCCAGGCCGCGGTGGCGACGGCAATCAGCCCGTCTATCCGGTCGAGCACACCGCCATGGCCGGGAATGATCGCGCCTGAGTCCTTCAGGCCGTAGAACCGTTTGGCCGCCGATTCGAACAGATCGCCCAATTGTTCGACCACAGCGAGAAGACCGCCGATCGCGGCAAGGATCAACAATCCATCAAGACCGGCGCCGCCGGCAACCAGCAGGCTGCCGACCATGCCGCCGGCGACGGCGCCACCGAGCCCGGCCCAGGTCTTGTTGGGCGACACGCTGGGGGCCAGTTTCGGACCACCGATGGTCTTGCCGGCAAAATAGGCCAGCGTGTCGGCCAGCCACACGACGACGAAGACCCACAGGATGGCGATCATGCCGTAATGGGCCTCGGCGCGCAGCATGATCAGGGCAACCACCGGCACACAGACATAGGGAACGCCAACCACCGACCAGGTCGAGAGCGGCCTGTCTGCCGCCTTGCACAGGGCGATCGAGGCCGCCCAGGCGGCCAGAATGACGATTGCAGCAATCCAAAGATAACCGTGATTTGCCGACACGCCGGCAACAGCCATCGCCACCATGTGAAGCCAGAATTGCGCCCGTTCGCCGCCATGCACCATGGCGACCCATTCGCTCACCATCAGCGCACCCACGGCAATGATGAAAACTTCAAACCAAACACCGCCGGCCCACGTTTCCAGAACCACCACGGGTATGAGAAGCGCGGCAATCGCGGTGCGCTGGCCGAGATTCTTCCAGGCCGAGGGTTTTGCGGTCTGGCCGCTTGTGTCGGGGGAATTCGGCAACCTGCGGCCTGCCCTGCCTACAATGCCTGGGCCGTCAGGCCACCAAAACGGCGGTCGCGCCCGGAATATTCCTGAATGGCACGTTCCAGGATCTCACGATTGAAATCCGGCCAGTGCTCCGGCACGAACACGAACTCGGTATAGGCCAGTTGCCACAGCAGGAAGTTCGATATGCGCTGCTCGCCGCTGGTTCTGATCAACAGGTCCGGCGCCGGAATATCGGGCGCGTAGAGATGCGCGCCAATGATCGCCGCGTCGATATCGGCCACCGCCAAGTCTCCGGATACGGCCTTGCGGGCAATGGCGCGGGCGGCGGCGGCGATTTCATCGCGGCCACCGTAGTTGAATGCCACCACCAGCGTCATCGCGGTGTTGTGCAGGGTCAACTGTTCGCATTCCTCCAGCATTCGCACGATGTCGCGCTGCAACCCTTCGCGCTCGCCGATGATGCGGACCCGGACGCCGGCCTGGTGAAGTTCGGCCACGTCCTGGCGCACGAAGCGGCGCAACAGCCCAAGCAGATAATTCACCTCGCTCGGCGGCCGCGACCAGTTCTCGGCGCTGAAGCTGAAGATCGTCAGGTACTCGATGCCAAGATCCAGCCCGGCCCGCACCGCACGCCGCACCGCCTCGACGCCCTGCTTGTGGCCGGCCGACCGCGGCAACGAACGCTGATGCGCCCACCGGCCATTGCCGTCCATGATGAGTGCGACGTGGCGCGGGGTTTCCGGGTAGCTGTGCTCAAAAGCCGGCATGCATTCTCCAAATCGTGCGGGTCGTGTCGGAACTAGACCTGCATAATCTCCTCATCCTTGTGGGCCAGGGTTTCATCGATCGCCTCGATGGTTTCGTCGGTCAGGGTCTGAACTTCGGTGGCCTCGTGGCGATGATCGTCCTCGCTGATGTGACCGTCCTTCTCCAACCGCTTGAGGATTTCCATACCGTCGCGGCGGACATTGCGCACGGCAACGCGCGCCTGTTCGGCATATTGATGGGCAACCTTGGTCAGATCGCGGCGGCGGTCTTCGGATAGTTCGGGAACCGGCACCCGCACAACCTGGCCCTCGGGCATCGGATTAAGGCCCAGGCTGGATTCGCGAATGGCCTTTTCAACCGCGCTGACCAGGCTCTTGTCCCACACCTGAACTGACAGCATGCGCGGCTCGGGAACCGATATGGTGCCAACCTGGCTCATCGGCATTTGCGACCCATAGGCCTCCACCGTGATCGGTTCCAGCAGACTGGCCGATGCGCGTCCGGTGCGAAGCCCGGAAAATTCGGACTTCAGCACTTCGACCGCGCCGTCCATCCTTCTCTTCAAGTCCTTTTTGTCCAGAGACGTTTCGTTTGTCATGGCTACCACCCTTGAGGAATCATTGCCCCTCTATGCGCTCACTGTTGTCGAACGGCCCTTTCCGGCCAACACGTCGAGGAAGGCGCCTTCCTGACGTATGGAGAATACGATTACCGGAATCTTGTTGTCGCGCGCAAGCGCGATTGCAGCCGCGTCCATGACCTTCAGGTCTTTGGACAGCACTTCGGCAAAGGAAATCTCGTCAAAACGGGTGGCGTCCGGATTGGTCTTCGGGTCGGCGCTGTAGATGCCGTCGACGCTGGTTCCCTTCATCAGCACATCACATTTCATTTCCGCAGCCCGCAAGGCAGCCGCAGTGTCGGTGGTGAAGAACGGG